>JBCCSR010000109.1:0-9843 GCA_039199865.1 Bacteroidota bacterium | reverse complement strand
GATGGCCTCATCGGTCAAACGATCTTTTTGGTAAACGCCAAAGCGCATGGCACGCCTAATTCCGTTTGGTGCAGACAGCCAACTTTTGACGCCCGGTAGCATGGTCGAAAGCGTAAATAATTTGACGGCCCAGGAAAATGGAGGATAGACTAAAGTATTGAACAAAATCAAGCGGTCAACCCGATCCATGTTTTGTACCAGCCAAGACAAACCGATGGGACCCCCCAAATCGTGTAGCCCTAGCGTCAATTGATCAATTTGCAAATTGGCCAAAAAGCCAGTCAAAACACGATTGTAATATCTAAAGCTGTAGGAATCCTCCGGGTGTTTATCCGATTGTCCAAAGCCCGGCAAATCAATGGCGATGACCCGATATTTTTTTGCCAATCCAGGAAGTATATTTCTCCACAAATAAGCGGAGGTCGGCCAACCGTGAAGGAATACAATGGCTTCGCCTTCACCTGCTTCTAGGTAGTGAATATTCAAATCGTCAACGGTGGTATAATGATGGGAAATAGCGGGATGCATATTGGAAGAGTGATGAAGAAAAAACGCTTGACCAAACAAAGATAAAAGATTAGAGCATTTCGGAAGCCCAGTCTTCCGATTTTAATGCAGCAGGAAGTGATCCCCACCAAAGGAAGCCCACTTTAATTGAATCGACGCAACTGGGCTGTAAGCTCCTCCTTTGACAACTTGCTCATCCGAAGTTCATGTTCATTATTGTTCACTTTTGAAATAATGGACTTGGAAGCAAAATGAACTTGTCTTTCCTCGCTAGCTTCGATGGCCACCAGCCACATTTTTTGCTTGAGTGGAAAAGCGATCTCTTCTTTCCACGCACCCAAACGGAGGTAATAATATCCTTGGTAATATTCCAAAGGAATAATGATATTTCGATCTTGAAATACGACAAAAGCATGGATTTCCTTAGCATCGTTTTTCTCAATCTGAATTTTAAAATTCTCAATCAAAGGGAAGTTTTGTCCCAGAAAATCATCGACGTTGTACCAGCCAAAATCACTCACCTCAAATTCGTAGTACTTCAGTTCTTTGGTAATCGAATTTCTCGATGAAGACCTGGGAAAAACGGGTCCTAAAGTATCTAACGAAGCATAGGGTCCAAGTAAAATGGAGTCCACTACATTGCCCCATTGATCATAAGAAAAAAGATAGGTTTTGGCCAATTGGCAAGAATCTATAAATACCACTTCGCTCAATCCAATCGCATCATTTTTACTTTTACTTTCAATCCACTGATAAATATTGACCATTTGTTGGGTACTCAAAGAGTCGTAGCTGGGCATCACCGTTTTGTTCCACTGATTGTAAAGACAATTGGCTAGCGGATTTCCTGAAGTGATCAGCCCTACCGAATTTCTGGTAAAGTCCACCAAAAAACTCGAATCCCTAAACTGGGTGATATTGCCCAGGGCTGGTCCCGTCATATCCTCTCTTAAATTGCGATGGTGACAATTGGCACAATACTGATTAAACAGTGTTTTTCCATTTTGAATGGCCCTCAAGGTTTCGGTCTCCTGCAAAGCTGACTGTAAACGCCACCGCATCTGTCCATCTTTTTGGATTGCCTTAAAGAGTTGCATTTCGGAAGCATAATTTTGCGTAGGCACTTTTACTCGAATCGGGGCTTGGGGGTCGATTGCTACTCCAGGAGGAGCTTTGAAGAAAATCATTCCATCGCTTTGTAAAAGTTGACCATCTGTGGCCAGAGTGATCAGTCTGTTTTTGAGCATTCGATCTTTCGCTTTCGCGGTCACAATTTCCAAATCGATCATTTGTTAGTCCGTCTGGAAAGTCGTTTTGGCAATTGTAATTTGGAACCCTTCTGCGGTGTACAAGGTCGTGTCCCGGCCATTTTGAATGCGAAAAGATTCACTTAGTGCTGCCTCGTAATAAAACGCCTGCTCTTTCTTGTTTAGGGTACAAGCAGCAATACACCATAGACAAAACAAGCAACTTACAAGTATCCAGTTTCTCATCAGCATTTTTTCGTTCAGGGATAAGTTGACTTACAATTTCGCCTGCAAAAAGTAGAAATGGATATAATTTCGATGAACGTAGTTGGAATTGGGGTCAAAACACTTTTCTTTTTGCCCAAACAAAAAACCTCCTACGACGAGGGTCATAGGAGGCTTTTTATCTGCATATTGATCAGATCAACGTTGAAGGATCACCCGACGACTAATCACTTGCCCGTCCAAAACAAAACGGGCCAGATAGAGGCCATCGCTGTAGGCACTCAAATCCAAATCATAGGTTCGTTCTTGCGTCAATGCGGTAGCCTCGAAATACAATTCTCGACCAGCAATATCAAATAAGCTAAACTGAACTTCCATGCTGTTTTCCAACTCTAGGAAAACTTGTACTTGTCCCGAACTTGGGTTAGGTAAAATATCTAAGCGAGAAAGCCCCGCGATGTCTTCTACCGCCGTCATTTCGTCGACAAAAAATTCTTCAAAAAGACCACAGCCCAAATCATCAGTAATGGAAACAAAGTAATCGCCAGACTCCAAGTCCATGACGTTTTGCGTCATTGCGCCATTGCTCCACATAAATGTAAAAGGCATATTGCCCCCATTAATTGTCAAATCGATCGCACCAAGTTCACTACCAATTACGTTGGTGATGGCTCCGATGGCTTCAAAACCCGTACAAGCGTCCGTCACCTCAAAGGCCTCGACAAAAGTACATCCGTTGGCATCCGAAATCTCAACAGTATATACTCCGGCTACCAAATTACTGATGTTTTGCTCAACAGCGCCATTGCTCCAAAGGAAAGCAAATGGCTCACTTCCACCCGTAATCGTCAAATCGATTGCACCGAGTCCAGCAGCATCAATATCTTGAGTAACGGCTCCTTCGATGTTGTCGGGAGGCGAGCAAGCAGTGATGGCGATATTGTCCAGACCGACATCTGCTAGAAAAGCAGGTTGTCCATTATTGGCAATGGAGGCAGTGATAAAAATTTCAATTTCTTGGCCAATGAATGGCGTCAAGTCCACCTCCGTGTCGATCCATGGATCTGTATCCAAGGTTTGCTGCTGACCAGCAAGAATGAGGGCAGTGGTGGTCATGCCACCGCTTACGACTTCTACAATCAAATTGCCGATGGCAGCGCCATACATGTGGTAGTCAAACTGAAGGCTGGCTTCGCTAAAGCCATCTGGAATGGTCAAACAATCACTGCTGAGTATTGCATTATCACCCGGATTTTGTCCTGTTGCTTCCATGTAAATGTAGTTGCCATTGCCAGAAGCATCCGCAGCTGGTCCGGTATTGTTGGACAATGTTCCTCCGGTATTGACTTGGAAAGGAATCACACCGAGATTGTAAAGCCCAGTGAAAATGGTCGTCTCCGTGGGAAAGGCATCAAAGTCTTCTAGAACGGGCGTGGTTCCGTCTTCCTTGCTGCCCACCACCCAATTGGTCAAGTCATTGGCATTGTTGATATCGGTAGGTTCGTTAGGGCGAACACCAATGATGTAGTTGCCCGGAACCGAGAGGTCGATGGGATCAGTAAAAGTAAAAGAAGAATTGTTGCCGGGGAAAATGGTCCCGAAAAAAGTATCTACTGCCACACTCGTGCCATTGACTAATAATTCCAAAGGAATGTCCGTCACCGGTTCTGCTCCCACATTGGTAATTTCAAAAGTAACGATTTCTGCGGCACTCAAATTACAATCTGTTTGCGGCGAAGTCAGATTGGCAGAAGCCACATCAATATTGGCCGAAGGAACAAAATTCAATTCATAACCAAAAAGCACGTCGGGGGCAGACTGATTGACACCTCCTAAAGTCATCTCTCCGGTTGGCGACCAATTTTTGGAAATAAACAATCCACCAGCCAAAGCACCCGGGCTATTGAAGTCGATATTGACATCACGGGCCACACCGGTGGGTGTTCCACTCACCAAATCGATTTGGGTAATCAAAGATTCTGATGGCGCACCAGCTTGATGAAACACCCAAAGGTAAGGCGCGCCGGGACTGTCGTTGTCTACTGCTGCTCCGTACATTCCTCCCAGGGTATGGGTAGCGGCGGCAATGGTACTCAGCAGGGTTCCATCTAGGCGAATGAGTAGAATATCCGTATTGAAATTGCCCACCCAAAAACCTCCATTTCCTGCATCTGCCGTTTCATCGTAGGTAATAAAACGGATACCATCGGCGGTAGCCGTAACATTCACTTGGCTGAGGATCGCCTTGCTTGTCGGATCAACCTGATAGATTGTACTAGTGTTGTTGGCCATCCAAATGCTGGTTCCGTCCCAAGTCATTCCACGGACCCCCTGATTTCCATTATTGAAGATATCGATCAGCGAGAATTTTTCGATAAAAGTTCCGTCATTCTCGAAGCGAGCCAAAGTATCTGAATTCCAAACAGAGACCCAAAATTCGCTACCGATATGTACGCCTCCGGCCAGACTTCCCAATTCAGAAGGAGTGGTAATGTCGTACTCAAATTGAATGTCCCACATTACATCTGCTCCTTGTTGCAGATCAGGAGGAGTGTAGTAAGGACTATCTGAAGGCAATACCTCCGATTCGGTTTGTGCGGAGAGCCAAGTGCTCATCGCCAAAAAGAGGCAACAAATACTGATTTTGAATACAGGTTGATGAGTAAAGGTTTTAATGATCATATGAATTCTTGTTTTGAGAATGAATCAATAATACTGGGTGAATGGTCAAATTACGCATTTTCAACATCTGATACTGTCTGAGGATCTCATTTTTAGGCAAAAAAAAGACAAATCATCGTTCAAATTGCTTCATCAATCAATTGTCGCAGCAATTGCACCGATGCTTCCATCTCTTCAACTTGCTTGGAGGCGAAGCCCAAACGAGTGGCGTTGAGTGTTTGCCCTGGAGGATTGTGGACGGTGCCATCGGACAGATAAAGTCCTCGCTGTTTAGCGCTCTTAGCCAGGGGGACCAAATCAATCGCTGGATCAAATTGGGCCCAAATTGCCATTCCTCCGTCCGGTTTTTTAAACTGAAGATAGGTCCCTAATTCCCGTTCCAGCAAATCACAACAATAGTCGCGACGGATGCGGTATTGCTTTAATGACTTTTTGAGGTATCGCTGTAAAATGCCTTTT
The DNA here is from genome assembly GCA_039199865.1 of Bacteroidota bacterium. Lineage (GTDB taxonomy): Bacteria > Bacteroidota > Bacteroidia > Chitinophagales > Saprospiraceae > JALZUU01. Next base: position 4,723 of record JBCCSR010000109.1, on the reverse strand, counting down.
TCTAATAAGTCGGCAAAAGCCCATTCCAATACCGTTTCGCCTTGACGATCGATGATTCGACGAATTCTTGACAAAGTTTCAATGACTTCCGCTGGGGCAATCAAATAGCCAATTCGAAAAGCAGGGGCGGTTGTTTTTGAAAAAGAACCCAAATAAATCACCGCTCCATTTTTGTCGGCACTTGCCAGGGGCAAAAGCGGATTGTTGCTATAGTGGAAATCATAATCATAATCATCTTCAATGATGGCGAAACGGTACGCTTCGGCCAAGGCCAAAAGCTGAATGCGACGTTCGGGAGAGAGCGTGACGGTGGTCGGATGATGGTGGTGAGAGGTCAGATAAACTGCTCGGATTTTTTTCCGTTGACAAATGGGTTCGATCGCCTCCACACAAATGCCGTGTTCGTCTACCGGAATCGTATGAAGGATGGCCCCTGCTTGTCGAAAAGTCAAATTGGCCACATAGTAATTGGTTTGGCCAACGATCATCTCATCTCCGGGGCGAAGTAAAAGTTGAGTAGCCAAATAAATGCCCATCTGACTACCGCGGGTAATCAATACATTTTCGGCAGTGATATTCAGTCCTCGATTTTCATTGAACTCCTGGGCCAGTTGTTCTCTCAACCTTTCTAAGCCTCGCGGATCAGTGTAAGACAAAAGCGCTTTAGCGGAAACGTTTCGCAAGGTTCGACTCATGGATTGCGCCAATTCTGCAATGGGGGCCAAACGTACGTCTGGCGCTCCATCATCAAAGCCCAGTTTTTGGGAAAAGACCGTCGCCGGGGTCAAGTCTTTTTCAGGATAGTAGTCAAAAAGAGGCGTAGCTTTTTTATTCCCAAAAGAATCCCCTGGCAGCAAAGTACGTGCTTTTACCTTGGGCAACTGTTCACTGATAAACGTTCCTTTGTAAGGACGCACTTCTATCCAAGCCTGCATTTCTAGTTCATCAAACGCTTTGATAATGGTTTTGCGGTGAACCGAAAGCAATGCTGCCATGACTCTCGAACCAGGTAACTTTGTTCCGGGTTTAATGATCCCATTTTGAATTTGCTGAATGATGCCATTGGCAATCTGCAGGTAAATGGGAACCGAAGAGGTCTTATCGAATGACAAAAGCGTTTTAATGGGAAGCAATTGTTAAATTTATTTGTGATGACAACCAAAATTGAAACTGGACAGTATCGCTCAATGCGACCAAATGATGCGGTAAGTTCTGGAAGAAAGAATACAAAACAAACTCATTGACCTGTATTTTTTCGCGATTGACCATTACCTTTCTCCAAACCTAGCAATCAATGGTAAACCAACCTTGAGGACAATTGTAACTTTCTATTTTTCGTTTGGAAATGCTACCGATTACTCAAGGTGCTTTATTTCATCAATTTAAAAAATAAAAGTTATGAAATCAATTCAAAGTATTAGACAGTTGAGCCAGGTTCTCCTCCCCCAAACTACGCAAAAAGCAATTAAGGGAGGGGCAAGTGATACCATCAAACTCCCTAGCGAAATTTCTGCCGCAAATGGAAATGGCTAAAGGTACTAGAAAACACAAATGAAGGGGGAATGCTTCGCTAGCGAAGCATTCCCCTCTTCTTTTGGACTAAGTACATTGGAACGCAGTGGTTGTTTGCATCCAAAAAGCTTACAGAAAATCTTAATTTTTATGGCAATACGTTAAAAGAAATTTAAAGGAGAAAAAATGGTTAGGGTTGAGATCATTGGGAAAGTCTAACGAGTAAGAATCAAAAACTAAAACACCCCCATTATGAAAGCACCAAGCATTTTCCTCTTCTCTCTCCTCATTTCTCTGACGAGTTGTAAATCGTATTACTCCGCAAAAAATTTCAAAGAAGTTGCCGAGGCTCATCAAACGATTGCCGTCGTACCCTTTGAAGTGTATACTACTGGTCAACTTCCAAAAGAAATTACAGAAGAACAAATTAAAGCGGTAGAGACTTACGAAAGCAAAGCCTTCCAAATTTCTTTCTACAATAAAATCCTCAATCGGAATCGCCTTTCGGGACCTTCCATTCCCGTCAATATCCAACACTACAATAAAACGTTGCGAATATTGAAGGACAACAATATTTCCATCACGGACTCCTGGGAAAAATCTCCAGAGTTGCTTGCCAATTTACTGGGAGTAGATGCAATCGTTACCGGACGAATCGAAAAGCAAAGGTATTTTTCTGACGAATTGTCGGCCGGTATTGATATTGGAACATCTATTTTAAATCAATTGGGGGTGAGACAAGTGCCTGATGTTTCACGCAACAACAAAAACGTAATCGCCGATTTTTCGGTACTCGACTCGACAACGGGAAGGGTACTTTGGTCGATCAATTACCAATGCCAAGCCGATTGGCAGCAACAAGCCGATCAGATCATCAGTCGCATCAACCATCGTTCGTCCAAGCATTTCCCCTACCGGATAAATTGAATCTTTGCAAAAAATAAGCCCCAGTCCTATTTTCCCGCTCACCTAGTAGTACAGTTGGTCCAACGTACTGCTAGGTCTGCTTGGTTAAAAGGACAATTCCTCAATCATCCTTTGGCTCAGTCTTGCCAGATCGGCATTGCCCGCCTTTTCCGATAATTCCTTTGCCCGCTTGGCCGCCTTAATCGCTTCTTCTACCTTATTCAAATCTTTTAAAATCAATGCTTCTCTGTATACTTGAAAAAACAATGCAGATTCATCCTGAGTCGCTTTACGGATATAAGTCAGGGCTAGGGGCAAGTCTGTTTTGGTTTCGTGCAAATAGAGGGCGGCTTGAAAGTAAGCAAAGTTAGAGGGGCCTTTTAGTACTTTATCGATATTGCTTAAGATGGCCTGATGTTCGTTGGTTTTGATGGGAACCTCTACGCGATAGTGTTCCCATTGCAACACAAAATTGGCCGTACCTAAATGGATGGCATCAAAATGAATCAACAAGGTTTCGGTCGAGTAGGCGGTCTTTTGCGATTCAACCGTAAATTCTAAGATCGGCACCTTGTCTAAAAAATGAGTATAAGCGCGTTTTTCGTAAGGATAAAAGTGGAAGGTCCAAGTATTTTCCTGAGGCGTAGTCAATAAGACGTAAGCCCCTTTGGATAGTGTCTGACCATTGATTTCAAGGTCTTTTGAACATTCGATTTTGGTGACGGCATTGGCCCCGGTTCTCCACTTTTCCCCCGGCAGCAAAATGCCTTGCGGCCCGAACAGCGATCTTCCGCGCAAGCTCGGTCTGGAATAGGATAGACTCACCGAACTGAGTCCAATTTTTTGGGTCATTTCCTGCAATGGACTCATGGCGGGAAGTTGGATTTGGGCAGAAGCAGTTAAGCTGATACAAAGGATCAGTGTACTGAAAATAAGTCGAAACATACTTTTTACTTTAAATGAATGTGATGGAGATCTTGGGTTATTTTTCTTTCTTGAGGTATACGGAAGGAGGGCAGCCCATGATTTGCTTGAACGATTTATTGAAGGTAGATTTGGATTGAAATCCAGCTTCTTGGGCCAAGCCCAAAAGGGTCTTTTGCTGAACAAGTGGAGATTTGGCCAAACGTATAAATTCGTGGATCCGATGATAATTGACGTATTCAAAAAAGCTCATCCCAATTCGTTCGTTGAGCAATCGGGACAGTTCGGGAGCATTGATGCTCATCATTTCTGCCAATTCAGATTTCAATAATTTGGAATTGAGGTAAGGTTTTTTCTCTTCCATAATTTGATCCAACTCTCGTTTGAGTCGATCCAAATCAGTGGCAGAAAATTTGGATTGGGCATACTTGGTTTCCTTGGGCAACAACTCAAATCGGAAGACGGCAGGGGCCACCATCTGATAATAAGCAATGAATAGAATAATCATGGCAATGGCCAACCAAATAAATACTCGGGAATTGATTTCAAGTTCTGGATGATTTCCGAAGCTGATCAAATAAATGACCAGCCACGTCAACAAACAAATGCCAACAGCCACCAAAAAGTAGTTCACGAAATTGATATTCAGACTATAACTCACCTCTTCTTGTAAGGCTTTTTTGAGTGCTCTAAATTTTAGAATACTAAGCAAAAAATAAGTGATGTTTACCGTAAGGCCGATACCTACTAAAATGCGAACTACCCGGATCAGTTCCCCCGTCTCAAGTCGTTCAGTAATGACTGCATCTGGCGCTGTGATGTAATAGAAAGTGACAATCAAGCTGTAAACGGTCCCAGGAATGTAATGAAAGAGATCTTCTTTTGAAAAGCGCTTTTCTGAAAGCGTAGATTGGACGAATAAATAAACAGTAGGGCCAAAAAACAGAATGGAAAACTCCGAAAGTCCCTTGAGCTGCCTTTGCCACTCAAAAGCAAATTGTCCAATTCTCCCGATCAAACCAACCATCAATACAAGTACCAAAATCAACAGATAAATGTTAATGCGTTGACGCTTCCTTGCCGATACCACAAAAATAAGTATCAGAAATAGACTTTGAAAAAAAGCAAAAAAGGTCAATTGATTTAAAATGTCGGCCATCGGTTACCCTAAGATTATTCTACAATAAACTCATTGATATGTTGGACGTTGTCCAGCTGCATGGAGCGCATCTCTTGTTGAAACTGTTTGAAAAGCATTTCATTGTCCCAAGAAGAAAGAACAAAATAATCAGGATCGTATTGATAACCAAAAGGAGAGGTTCCCTCGCTCAACTGCAATAGTATTTCGCCCCCATGCTCCTCTATCTTTTTGATCCATTTT
>JBCCSR010000108.1:0-9846 GCA_039199865.1 Bacteroidota bacterium | reverse complement strand
CCACTAACCACGAAAACTTTCGAAAAAAGATCCCCACAACTTTGTTGATCCAAAACAAATCCATTCGATTTCACTAACTTTGAGGGAAATTAAAAAACAGTACAGACAGAGCCGACAAAAGATCAAAGAATGGGTCATCAAAGATCTAATAAAACAAAGCAATCATGGCAAGACCAAAATTTGAAGCAATAAAAACGGGAAAGGAATTTAATCAGTGGTACTGGTCAAAAGAAGAAATGGTGGACATTTGTAAACTTTCTGGCTTGCCTGCTAATGGTAGAAAATTTGATTTGCGAGATCGAATTATGTATGCGCTAGACAATGATGGAAAGGTGGCACCCGAAGCGAAAAAGAAGAAAAAAACATCTAAATTCAATTGGGCCAGATCTAACTTGTCTTTAGAAACAGTCATCACCGACAATGTCTCTTTTGGACCAAACTTTAGACGTTTCATGAAAGGTCAAATTGGAAATAAATTCTCCTGCCACAGTGATTTTATGGATTGGGTAAAAGCAAACGAAGGAAAAACATTGCAGGATGCAGTTGAACAATGGTTGGCACTCGAGCGAAGAAAAGAAGATCCCAATTTCAAAAGAACAATTGCAGACAATAATATGCTCGCTCAATACACCCGCGATTTTTTGGAGGACAACAAAAACAAAACGTTGAAAGACGCCATAAAATATTGGACATTGAAGAGACAACTGCCAACCAAAGATGGCTTTGTTAAATACCATAGATCAGATTTGAAACTTAAGTAGTCAAAGGAGAAAATGTGCTCCCACTAATGCCCTTTCGCACTGGACAAATGCTCTTCCCAATATAGAAACGTGCAAATCATATCATTAAAAATAGCATTTAACTTTCGAATAAGGCCATTTGAAAAAATAAAGAAAAGGAGTGAAGGAATTCGATATAAAAAGTATGCCAATTGAGGGAGCTTCCGTCTTAAACACAATCATTTTTATTATGGTGTTGATGATGGTTGGTATACTGAATTTGCTTTCTCCTGATTTTTTATTGATCCTTTACAAGGGTTATCCCTACATGTTTTTATGGTTCGTAGTAATGTTGTTGATTGTTGATCGACCCCCATTTTTGTTTACAGTAACTTGTATCTTAGGAATATTCGTTCTCTCAACTTGTAGCGATACGTTGATGCTTAAAATAGCATTTTGAAATGTTGATCTCGCTTTTGATGGTCCAAGGTCATTGTCCTACCTGAATCTGCTTGAGAAAATTACTGACTTCAACTTCCTCCAATACCCTAAACGAAAACCTCGAAACGATTGGCGCAAACTCCCGCAAGTAGTTGAGGTCATAAGCATTGATGGCACGGATATCAATATTTTCGTGGGTAGCGATGTTGTCTAAAAACACCCTCAAATTGTCCCATTCCTTATTGATGTGGCCATGCTTGTCGATTTCTTTACCCAATTGAATCTCTTTTTTCTGGACCAATTGTTTGAGTGTTCTGGCTCTATCTGAATCCCGTTCTTTTTCTTCTTCTCGGATCAAACTAAAAAACAGGGGGAACATCCAAGGCGAGCCTACCACGATGGCCAACATGAATAGGCAAGCATGATAGGGCTTGGTATTCATTACCGACTTGTAGGGAATCCAATTTTTATTTGATTTGATGAGCCGAGCCAGATTGACGTAGCGTTTGATGGTTCGAGCAGAATTGCCCACAATCGGAGAAAGGCCCACTACGAAGTCAAACTCTTCTTTGGTCAATTGGACATTGCTCCATTTTTCCGCCGATCCCTTTTTGAGGGCTTGGGAAGTTGCAGCAGGGAGTTGCTGTGCAGATGAATTGGATGCTTCTTTCTTCTCTTCCTTTTTGGAGGAATTTTCTTTTGTTGGTTGAACAACTAGGGGATTGCTCTCAGCAGTTTTCTCCTTTGTTTTTGTAGAAGCATTCGTCACTTCTCTTGCTTGCTGGAAATCAACGTCTTTACTTGTGTCGACTACTTTGTTTTCTGCTGATTGTAGATCTTTTTCCAAAAGTTTGGTGATGTATTTTTTCTTATCGGTGTCGCTAATATTTTTGAGTTTGAATGGGATTTGGAATATTTTTTCCAAGTAGTCGTAAGGGGTAGCACTGCCTTGTAATTCCAGTTTTAGTTCGGGATCATCAGATAGATCACTGTCGTAGCTGGTAAGCATTTTGCCATACTTCTTGAGCAAAGATTTTGAAACCCATCGGACATCTACCCCGACGACGACCACAAAGAGGGGAAAAGCCAAAATCAGGTGAATCGCTTGCAACACATCAACCACTTTATCGGGAGGACATCGATCGAGATCATCGACATACAAAATGATTCGATCGATATTGTTTTTTTCATTTTCATCTCGTCTACTTGCTCGTTCTACTTGGCCAAGGGTTTCGATTACTGCTTCTGCATTGCGATGCTCTTGAAGATATTTGCTCAACTTATCAAAATCTTTGCGAACAATCGATATCAATCCAAGGTGCTTCTGATAATCGCTATTTTCGATCCGTCTTTGAATGAAACTATCGAGTCGTTTTCCCGCTTTGATTTCGTTGATTTCTTTTTTGATGAGCTTGAATTGTTTTTCTGCATTCCATTTTTGTCCGATGGCCTTTTGGTGTTCCTCGTTAAGCTGATCACATTCATGTTCTAGCATTGCAATTTCCTCGGTCGTTTCGCTGGAAGCGGCATCTTGAAGATTTTGGAGTCGCGATTTGGCTCTGTTGAGGTAGCTTACCCCACTGTTGATATTTTGTAAAATGGGATCTGCCAAGTCAATCATCTTCCGAAGAAACAAAGTAAGCCCGGTGACGACTGTTCCTATTTTTCCGATAAATTCAAGGAAAGGTTTATTGTCTAGATAGTCAAGTTGAGTGATGGAATAATAGGCAATCAGTGGGACAACGATAAAAAATAGAAGGAGTGCTTTGGCTTTGACATTGTTAAAGCTAACAATAGACTTGAAAACTTGGAGGACCCTACCTTGGCTTGACTTGTATCGCTCGATTAGGCCTTCTACTTCACTTACACTTCGCTGTGCCGTTTTGTTGATGTCCTCTAGCTCGGCAAAACCTAGCTTTGCCTTTGCCTTTTCCATGAATTTTGCCACCTCCGAATCTTTTTGCATTTCTTCGAGGATATGTTGCAAGCGTACTTCCTCTAGCGTTTTTCTTTTTTTCTTTCTCTCTTCTTTGAGGCGTACAATTTCTTCTTCAAGGGTTTTGATTTCGGTCGAATATTGGTCTGCCTCATTTTCTGCTCGCTTGATTTGTTCTTGCGTAGATGCCAATTGTTCGTACAAGGCGATTTCTTGTTTTTCGTCGGCCTTTTTTATGCCTAAGTGTTCAGATAACTTCTCAAAAATATTGGATACCATACTGGCCCACAGATTGGCATCGATGTAATACCAGGCATTGAATTTAATCTGCACAATATTCTTACAAACGCTTGTATCCTCAACTTCCAAGTTGGCCTTTGCACTGAGCTCTTTCACTCCATCGAATAGTTTTTCCATAAAAAAACTTTTCCCGGTTCCCCAGTTTCCGAACAGCCCGATGGAAAGCGGGGGCTTCAGTTCGGAAGAAACAATCAGATTAGCAAAAGAATCGACCTCATGGGAAACGTCTAAGTGATCCTCTCCACCAACCGAATCGGTATCGAAGCGAGAACGCGTGTAGCTTAAAACTTTGAAAAACCGATCTCTTTTTGACTGAGAAATGCGGTCAAATATTTCTTTGTCCAAGATATAGATGAAGAGCTTTGCATCTTGATCACAATTGGCCTTAAAATTTTTTTCTAATGTCTGGAAAACGCGCTCTTTATCCAACCCTCCTACTCCAGTTCCCAACAATGGGCTAACAATATTTTTGAAACCCTCGGCACCCAAACTCATGATGCCCAGTTCTCTTCCAAGTCCCTCAATGAGTGCCAAATTACTTTCATTCTCCGCTTCGACGGAAATGGCATAAGCTACTCGGCCGGTAGTTTTTTTGTCACTAGGCTCTGGAAGCAATTCAATGCTTCCGCTTTTAGATAGGTAATACTCATGTTGATAGCCCATTTTAGACATGCCCCGTTCCATACTGGGGGAGATATTCCCATTTTCATTTTTGGGAATAATCATCAAGTCAAAGTTAGCTTGAAACATATCGCCAAATACCGGCTTGACTTGCTTCATGTCATTGTACAAGTCAACGACATCATCCTGAATGAGGTCAGCAATTTCATCCAAGCGGTCTACCGTTACATCGGGGTTGGATCGCTTTAGTTGAGTATTTATTGGTATAAAAACTTCTTCCGCGCTCGGTCCTTTAGAAGGTACTTCTGCGCTTGATCTTAGAAAATCCTCTTGGGCAATATTTTTTTGTTCTATTTCGTCCAGTAAATCCAGAGTGGCTTTGACGATAGAATTGTGTCTTATGTTTTCATCGTTAAACGAAAGGACTCCCTTCGCGGTATCTGAAGTTAACTTCCGCAGTTGTGCTTTCAGTGCAATGATTTCATTGCTGAATTTCCGCACATTGTTGGGGTCAATTTCTTGGTAAAACGCTTCCAATGTGTTGAGACTTTCTTTTAGTTTATCCTCTGCAATCAAACGCTTGATTTCTGAAACTTGTAGTTTATTGGAATCCACTGGGGAATGATCAATACCCTCTAAAACAACCTTGGTGATTTTATTTCGCTCTATTTGAAAAGTATCGGTACTAATTATGCCAGCATTAAAATTTTTGTTGATCGTTTCCAAACTGGCTTTGGACAGAATTAGGGATTCGTAAACATCTTGATCATCGTATTGGAATACTTCAATCAGTCGATCAATGGCGTCCTCTAATTTTCCAGCTGCGATGAGTGATTTAGCAGCTCCGATTGTGTTGTCTTTATCTGGAAGATTCATATTGTGGGCTAAGTTTTCTGGGTTGGTTTTTGTGAAAGTCCTAACCAAATATAACAAAAATGTTACAGTTGTGATGATCTGTGTTTTGAAAAATAGTGAAAGGCAAATGTGACTTTGAAAGTAAGTTGTTGCACCTTTCTGGTCTTTAAATGAATTTTAACGACTAAAACTACATTCTCTTTGCTTTATTTATCAATGACTTCTTATTTTTGTTTTTCTAAAATTATCAATATTTTAACTTACAATGAACTGTTTGATCGTAGAAGGCGTTGGTTTCAAAACGGGCTTTACTTCCGGGGTTCTGGATGCCTTTCAAATGATGAATTATCGTCCCTTTGATCTGTATTTGGGTGTCTCAGGTGGATCAATCGCCACCTCTTATTTCTTGTCCAAGCAATATCGACAGTGCATCACCGCGATCAAGTTATTGGCAAAAGACAAGGAATTTACTCAGTTTACCCGAACCTTTGGGGAAGAAGGATACATGGATATTGATTTTTTGAAAAGGGTGGCTGAAGAAAAAACACCTTTAAACTTACCCGCCGCTTTAGCTGCATTGAAAGCAGTCCAAGTCTATTTTGTAGCAACCATCAGAGCAAACGGTCAGCCGGCCTACTTGATTCCAGACGAAGCCACTTGGCTGGACATTTTGATTGCTTCCAGTACCTTACCTTTCGTAACCAAAGGTCGACATCATATCAAGGGAGTAGAATATTTTGATGGTGGATGGAGCGATCCAATCCCCGCAAGATGGGCCTATCAAAAAGGTGCTAGGCGCATTTTGGTCGTTCGAACAGCTCCGGCAGAAAGAAAAACGAAGCAAAGTCTGGCCGATTATTTTGGTAGTCTTTTCTATCGCGACAATCAGCATTTGAGCAATACTTTTGCCCAGTCCCATATTTTGTACAATGATTCAGTGGAATTTTTACTGGATCCACCTAAAGATGTCGTCGTTGAACAAATTGCTCCAATCAAAGAGCTGAAAAGTACAACGTATACTTATACCCCAAAATCCATTATGAGTGATTATCGCTATGGTTTGGATGTGGGTCTTCGTTATTTGTATGAGCGCAAATTGAAGGGGGAGGTGTAAAAAATGGCTTGACTTAAGCGCCACTGCCTTTGCCCTGATTGTATCCCACGTGAGGAAATTGCAATGCAACCTTTCTCCAGTTTTGCCGTCCTTTAGAAAAAGTGCTCAACGAATTAACCATTTCTAATGCTTCGACATCACTTCATCATTATCATCCGTAATTTTCAGCGCAATAAAACGACCTTCCTGATCAACTTAATTGGCTTGTCCACCGGTCTGGCTTGTACCTTGCTCATTTACCTTTGGGTAATGGACGAATTGCAGACCGATCGCTTCAATGAAAAGGATGCACAATTGTTTCAGGTGATGAAACACTCCAAAGCACCTAATGGCGGTATCAATACTTTCCCCTGGACACCACCTCCTTTGGCCAAGGCATTGGTAGAAGAATTGCCTGAGGTGGAAATGGCGGTTGCTACGATTTTGCGAGGTACCGATCTCAAAGGGATCCTCAAAGCTGGGGAGCAGCAACTAAAAGTGAGGGAGCAATACGCTGGGGCAGACTATTTTAAAATGTTTGACTATCCGCTGATAGCTGGAACAAAAGAACAAGTTTTAGCGGATAAGTATTCGGTAGTTTTGTCTGAGCAATTGGCACAAAGTTTATTTGGTACCACTGATCAAATCATTGGGAAAAGTGTCGAATGGGACAAAGCCCCTTTTGCGGGTACTTACTTGGTTTCGGGGGTATTTTCTGCTCCCAAAAGCAACGTGAGCCAACAATTTGATCTGGTCTTTTCTTTTGAACACTTTATCGATCAATTTCCAGAAACCAATAAATGGACCTACGGTGGACCAGATACCTATGTCTTGCTTCATCCCGATACCGATCCTTCTGCCTTTAATGAAAAAATAAGTGGCTACCTACAGGAAAAGAGTGAAGAGGATTACCAACACCTTTTTATTCGACCCTTCGCTGATCGCTATCTGTATGATCACTATGAAAGTGGGCAGCAAGTCGGAGGACGCATCTCTTATGTTTGGCTATTCTCCATCATTGCTTTTTTTATTTTACTGATTGCGTGTATCAATTTTATGAACCTTTCTACCGCCCAAGCCAATAAGAAATTGAAGGAAGTTGGAGTTAAAAAAGCCATCGGGGCGAGTAGAGGAACTTTAATGACGCAGTACTTAAGCGAGTCGCTTTTTATTGCCTTTTTGGCATTGATGGTGGCCATCGTCTTGGTAGAAATGATCTTGTCTCCTTTCAATGCAGTGGTAGACAAGCAATTGGCCCTAGACATAGATGGTCAACTGTTGCTGGTGGGATTGGGAACCATGCTGTTTACCGGAATACTGGCGGGAAGTTATCCCGCCTTTTACTTGTCGAAGTTCAAACCTGCCAAAGTGTTGAAAGGGCAAATCGAACATTCTCTAGGCGCCATTTGGGCACGAAAGGGCTTGGTGGTTTTTCAATTCATGGTTTCGGTCATTTTGATTGTTTCGGTGATGGTCGTCTACAGCCAGATTCAGTATATCCACTCCAAGCATTTGGGTTTTGAAAAAGATCAAGTGATTACTTTTAAGCGGGAAGGGATCCTCAATGATCATCTGGTTCCCTTCATTGATGCTGCCAAACAGCTTCCGGGCATTCAGCAAATATCGGGCATTCGGAGTGATTTGCTCAACAACCAAACGAATACAAGGGGGGTCAGCTGGCCAGGGCGTCCAGAAGATTTTCGCATCGCTTTCAAATATTTGATGGTTGATTTTAATTTTATTGATGCGATGGGAATCGAATTGACAGCCGGTCGTGCCTATTCCCAAGACTATGGTGAGGAAAGCGATAAGATCATTTTTAATGAAACGGCCATTCAACAAATGGGCTTGAAGGATCCCATTGGGAAAACAGTTCGACAATGGGGAAGAGACAAACAAATTATTGGAGTCGTCAAGGATTTTCATTTTGAATCTTTGTATGAAGATGTCAAACCTTGCTTTATTAGCCTGACGGATAAGACCATCAATTTGGTGGCTAGGATAGCTACTGGACAAGAAGAAGAGAGCCTTGCCGCACTGGAAGGTTTGTACGAAAAAATGAACAATGGTATCCCCTTGGAATATCAATTCCTCGATGAGACGTATCAACAATTTTATCAGTCCGAACAAAATGTAGCGACCATTTCTCGCTATTTTGCTGGGATGGCGATCTTAATTTCTTGCCTGGGTTTATTTGGTTTGGCTGCGTTCAATACAGAGCGTCGGCAAAAAGAGATTGGAGTTCGGAAAATACTCGGTGCTAGTGTTGCAGGAATTGTTTATTTGTTGTCGAAAGATTTTACTCGTTTGGTAGGACTAGGGATTTTAATGGCCCTGCCCTTGAGTTATCTGCTGGTGCAGTATTGGTTAGATAGTTTCGCCTTCCGCATTGATTTTTCTCCCCTGTTTCTTCTTGGTGCGGGCTCACTCGCTTTGCTCATTGCCTGGTTGACGGTGGCTTTCCAGACCTTTCGAGCTGCTCAGATCAACCCCGTAGAATGTTTGAAGGCAGAGTGAAAAAAAAGAGAAGAGATTGGACGAAATAAACAAATATTTGATCCTTTTACACTATTAGATTTTTTTTAAGACACTTATCTTGGTGCTTCAAATTTTATCTTGAAGCATGGTAAAAGAGTACCAACAATTTGATCTTTTCGGCAAATCGACTTTTGTTAAAGCCGTTATTGAAGCGCCTTTTCGCATTGTCGCGTCTATGGAAAATGAAGCCTGTTTTTTTTACGTACTTACGGGCTGCGCCGCCGTCATCAGCAATACTCAAAAAATGATTGCGGAAACTAATGAGGGCTTGGTGATGAAATGTGGCAACTATTTAAACGAATACCTCAAGTCTAGCGAAGGAGATTATTGTGAGGCCATTGCCATTCACTTGCATCGCGATGTACTGAAAACCATTTACGACAAAGAATTTCCCGATTTTTTACTTAACGTCAAAAGGATTCATCCCATCGGGATAGAAAAGACACAGGCATCAAAACTATTGAACAATTATATTGAAAGCCTTCAGTTTTACTTTAAAAATCCAGCGCTGGTCAGCGAAGAGTTATTAAAAATCAAACTCAAAGAATTGATTTTATTACTGGCCAAAACTGACAACGCACAAGCCATTCAATCTCTGATCGCAGGTTTGTTTTCGGAATCAGAGGTAAGTTTCAAAGAAATCATCGAGGCGAATTTGTACAATAATTTGAGCTTGGAAGAGTTGGCTGCACTGTCCAACTCTAGCCTGTCTTCTTTCAAACGCACCTTTATCAAACACTATGGTGATCCACCAGCACGCTACATCAAAAAGCGAAAATTATCGAAAGCCGCAAAAATGCTGAAAAGTACTAGTTTGCGTATTTCCCATATCGCCTACGACTGTGGCTTTATCGATTTGGCTCATTTTTCAAAATCCTTCCAAAAGAAATATGGCTGTAGTCCCTCCGATTACCGTTTGGACTAATCGTACAAACCATTGACCCAAACAGCAAAAGTACCCCGCCCAAAACCGACCATCTTTGTATTGTCAATTTTAGCGTAACCATTAAATGATTACAAAGATGAAAAGTATTTTAAAAATCTCTATTCTGATCTTTGTCATGGTCTTTAACTTTCAAATGAGCCATGCACAAAAAAAAGTCAAACGATTTACCGTTAGTCATCTTATCAATGCTCCCGCAGAAAAAGTGTGGGCAGTCGTTGGAGAAGACTATGGCGCCATTGCCAACTCTCATCCCAAAATAGTAAGTTCAGCTTACATTAATGGCTCCTTAAAAGCCGGGGAAGGAGCGGAGCGAGTATGTTATTTCAATGAAAAACAAACAAAATATTTGCTAATTACATACACTGAATTCAGTGAACTTGACAATTCTGAGCCAGAT
>JBCCSR010000107.1:0-9858 GCA_039199865.1 Bacteroidota bacterium | reverse complement strand
TTTTCAATGAGAAGAACTTGTTGGATATGGTCACCAAATCCCTGACGGGCTATGTCGTTGCTTTTGGGGCAGCATTCGCTGTTTATCTTTTGATTGCCAAATTCTTGGAAAAACGATTCATCAACCATCCCATCAAAAAGAATGAGGAAAGAATTTGGACGATACTACAATGGTGTTCGACTGGTTTTCTATGGTCGCAATGGTTGATTCAAGATTTTGCCAATATTTACGTCTATCTTCCACGTCAGTTGGATAGCATGACCTTATTGTTCTCTCTTTTTATCATATTGGCCTTGTTGGCTTATATCATGAAAAATAAAGGAGGCGCCATCCAGCAAATCGTGTTGACGAAAACCAATACCATCGATATCCGTTCTGCTACTCTCATTGATGCGGTTTACGGAGTAGTGCTTTATTACTTTAAAGAACTCAACAATGTTCCCATGAGTACGACTTGGGTTTTCATTGGTTTGCTGGCAGGGCGGGAGATTGCCATCAATTTTATGCTCAGTCAGAAAGAGGGGCGACTACAAATGTTTAAAACCCTGGGGAGTGATTTACTGAAGGTATTCTTTGGTTTGGTGGTGAGTATTGTCTTGGTTTTTATTGTCAAAGCACTTGCTACAGGCTCCATCTAAGTCAAATCGTCTAAAAAATAATACTGGAGATTGTCGATCCTCCTTTGAATGTCTATCTTTAAGGATGGCTTCCTTTTGCGATGAGCCGAAAAAGGCACGCATTAAACCCTAGAGATGGACGAACTTTTCGAACAGATTTTATTTAGCATTGGCAATCAAGAATTTAGTGTCGGACAAGTCAGCAAGGCGCTTGCTGTAATCGCCTCTTGCTTTTTGATCTACCGCATTTTGTTGTACCGCTTATTGCCTCTTTATTTTGCCAAAGAAAAAATTCGACTTTGGCGAGAGGAGAGCGTCATCAATATCTTTCGCTATATTTTTATTTTGTTGGGCCTGATCGGGGTCATTTGGAGTTTTGATTTGGATTATGTTATCTATTCTGCCGAAAGTATTTCCTTTGTTTTTCGTTTGAGTACCCTGTTGGAAGCCGTACTTATTTTTCAAATTGCTCGTCTATTTGACTGGATTTTTTCCAAGATTTTAGTGTACAACTATTATCGCAGTCGGAAGATGGAAGACAAAATTGTTCGCGATCGCCCGATGGAGATTCCGGCCAAAGAACTAGGCGCCAATCGCTCCATGCAATACGTGATCTATGTCTTGGCCATCATCTTGATTTTAAAGGTCTTTCGCTTGGAATCACTTTTCCATCTTGGAGAGTATGCCATTAGCATCACCAGTATTTTTTCTGCCCTATTGGTTTTGTTGTTTGCCAAGCTGCTTTCTTGGATTTTGACTCAGTTGATTTTGTACAATTATTACCAGCGCAATCACGTCAATCTAGGATCTCAATACGCCATTAACCAGCTGTTGAAATACATTATTTATGTCTTTGCCTTTTTTATGGCCCTAGAAATCCTGGGCATTCAAATGACGGTTTTATGGGGAGGGGCCGCCGCATTGCTGGTCGGTGTCGGTTTGGGTTTGCAGCAAATATTTAATGACCTTATTTCGGGGGTCATCTTATTGTTTGAAGGTAAGGTAGAAGTGGGCAATGTTGTACAACTCAATGAGGGCATGGTGGGAACGGTGAGAAAAATCGGTCTGAGAACTTCCGTTGTGGAGACACTAGAAAACATTACTATCATTGTCCCCAACTCAAAACTCATCATTGAGAATGTGACCAACTGGAGCCATTCTGATGATAAGGTTCGATTTACCGTAGAAGTGGGCGTGGCTTACGGTTCAGATACTCAAAAAGTAAAAGAATTGTTAATAAAAATTGCCAAAGACAATGTTTACATTCTGCAAAGCCCCGCTCCTTTTGTTCGATTTACCAATTTTGGAGAATCAGCATTAGATTTTCAAATTATTTTTTGGTCGCGTAACTTTTTGGTTATCGAAGACATCAAGAGTGACCTACGCTTCGAAATCGACCGATTGTTTCGAGAACACAAGATCAATATCCCTGTTCCACAAAGAGATGTTTGGATTCGGAGAGAAGCGTAACTCCTTTTTGGGAATTCCCTATCGCAATAAGTTTTTGATTTGTTGGTGCCGACTGAGGTTGGTCTTTGATGGAGCACAAGACATGGCCTCTGCTTTGCCTTCGATCTTCACCACTCGATTTCCAGAATCGGGGTGCGTACTTAAGAATTCTGGTGGAGCGGAACTGCCTTCAAGTTTTTTAAAGAAACCCGCTGCACCTGCGGCATCGTAGCCCGAATTACAAAGGTAAACGACGGAGTATTCGTCAGACTCTGTTTCGTGCCCACGACTAAACTTTAAGTTGACCAAACTCAAAGCGACTTGTTCCATCAAACCCGGATCGGCTTTTCCGGTGATGACCGATAAAAGGGTTGAGATGCCGTAAGCCTTGGTCATCTGTCGAGTAGAATGCCTCAAATCAGAATGGGCAATTTCGTGGCCCATCACCCCCGCCAATTGATCCTCGGTATCCAAGAATTTGATCAGTCCGGTGTAAACATAAATGTATCCTCCCGGTGTGGCAAAAGCATTGAGGGTGTTGATATCGTCGATGATCTTGACCTCCCAGGCAAATTTGTCTTTGTACTGTATCCGTCCAGTATTCAAGATCTTTGTGGTAATTCCACGGATGTATCGGTACACCTCTTCGTTGCCTCGTTCGGGAAGAATGGGAAATTGTTGGCGATCGCTTTCGATTTGTTGACTTACCCTTTTGCCCAAAGCGATGTCGTCTTCAACCGAAAAGACATTGAAGCCCCTTAAAAAACTGGAGTTGCAAGCGTAAAAGGCAATGACGGCAGCGAAGCCCCACAGGAGAAACCATTTTTTCGAAAACATAGGGTATGGTATTTAGGCGTTGATTTTGGAGTGTATAACGACAGTTCAATAAATAAAGATTGTCTTTCAGCGCTTAAATTTATTTAAGTCATCTTAATTCACATTTCATCTCGTCTAAAAAGTAGCACCGAACCCGAAGGAAAAATGTTCTGCGGTAATCTTATGTGACTTGAGATAAATGCCAGCATAAAATCGAGTTTTGGGCCGACCGATTGGAGGAAAATAATAGCGTAAGCCCGCCTTGGTATACATAAAAAAGGGCAACAACCAGGAATCGATTGGTAAGTAAAAACTAAACTGAGCGTAGAAACCGACATTGCCAAATAGGAGTTCATCCGCAAAAAACAAAGCCAGTCTAGAGGCCCTTCTTCTGGCCTCTGATTTGGAATTTAGGGTAAAAGTATGCAAGCCTAAAACGTAGACGGACTTATTGAATTCGTATTCAAGTCCCAGGTACAGTCGATTGACCAAACTTGTACGATAGGTTCCTGCCAAAGAAGCAATGGAAACGGGGTATCGTGGTCCACCGGCAACAATGTTTTCTCGAAAACCCAGATCGAACCGCAAATCAAAACCCCAGCGTTTGAAGGCAGGGATAGTCTCGTGGCGAATAAAATCAGTAGCGACCAATGGCTTTGGAGTGTATTGAAAGCCAACAGTGTAAGCGAGAATATTGATGCCAAAATTGGGCAATTGAGAGGCCCCGTTGGAAAAATGCGTAAAACTAAAGCCGGTATTGAAGCGAAGTGTAGGTTTGAACCGATAGGTCATTTGCCACTTGATTGCCGCAATGTTGTTGACATTAGAACCGACGGCATTGTTGGTTGGATTGTCGATGGGGTCGAAATGAGTGCTCAGATAGGCGATGCCTGCGCCCATATAAAAACGAAGATCGACCTTCTTACCTCTGATCACAGGAAAAGCAATATTGGGAAAGATACCGATGGCATCTCCAAAAATTGCCGATTCGCCAATCCGATAGTAAAAGATCGCTACACCGGGAACGGGATAATTGAGGGCTTGGTGCCAGGCCTTTTTACCATATTTCTTATTTCTCAGATTGAATTCAAAACCATAGCTCAAATGATCGACATCAAAATTGAGTTTTGGCGTATGCTTGAGGATCTGTCCAATGTGGAAGTTTGATTCAATGCTAATGCCCTTGCCCAGTTGTGCCCAGGCGAATAGGGGAAGATGGAGTAAAAAAAAGAAAAGAAGTCTTTTAAACATTTGAATTGGACGCTTGATCATTCAATCAAAAATAAATGGGCCAAACATTGCTGACCTAAAATTAAAAAAAGGGCATTTCCGAAGCAATTTGCGCAACATAAAATCTGAGAATTGTTGGTCGAATGACCAAAAGAAAGTTGGCTTTTTCCTAAAAGAAAAGTTAAAGCAATTTGCGGTCAGGTTAAACAAAAGTTAAAGGGATCGAATGATGAAAGCAAAAACGATATATAATGCGATGATATAGAGGAAACTATTCCAAAAAATAATTTTAAACTAGAAAAAATGAATGTGACTTAGGCATAGTATTCTCTGTCAAAATAGTAACAAAAACTGACAATAAAATAGTAATTTTGCCCTTTCTTAAAAGGCAATCCGTTTACAAACCTAACAAACCGCATTATTATGATGAATAGAAGCCTTAAAATGATGACTAAAAAAATACTTTTAAGTCTCGCCATAGTAGCTACCTTTGCTTTTACCTCCGAAGCACAAAGAATTGCAACGGTTAATATCAACCAAGTTTTGGAAAGTATGTCCGATTATCGTTCTGCTCAAAAGCAGCTAGATGAGACTGCGGCACGTTGGAGAAGAGAAATTTCTGAGGAATACGACGTCATCAAAGGGCTTTACAATAAATACCAGGCCGAACAAGTTTTGTTGAGCGATGACATGCGTCGACAAAAAGAGGAAGAAATCATGGCAAAGGAGAAATCGGTCAGAGAATTACAGAAATCAAAATTTGGTCCAGAAGGTGCCTTGTTTACAAAACGACAAGATTTGGTTCAACCCATTCAAGACCGAGTTTACCAAGCCATTGAGAGTTATGCCAATGACAAAGGTTACGATTTTATCTTTGACAAAGGAGGAGCAACGGGAATTCTCTTTTCGAACGCTCGCTATGATAAAACGGAGGAAATCATCAAAGTGCTTGGATCAAACTAGCAAAGAAGCAAGTATACATTCATAAAAAATATATGCTTTAAAATAAGTTTAAATTTGTAAATTTGAGTCCGAAAATTTTTGGAGGACGAATTTTTAAAAAAACCATTAATTGTTAAAAGATACAGTCATGAAGAAATTTATGAAAATCAGCTTTCTATTCATTGCCTTTTTGAGTATGACCTTGACCGTTCAAGCCCAAAAATATGGCTATGTTGATTCCGAAAACATTTTGAATGGAATGAATGAGGTCAAACAAATGACTCCTGAATTGGAGTCTCTACAAACACAATTACAAAAGAAAGGTCAGCAAATGGTTGAGGATCTTCAAACAAAAAGCAAAAATGCACAGGCCAAATTGGAACGTGGAGAAATGTCTCCAAAAGAGCAAGAAACCATGCAGGCTGAGTTGCAGCAAGATCAAAGTAAAATTTTGGCCTTCGAACAGGAGATGCAGCAAAAGATGCTGGACAAAAGAGAAGAATTGTTGAAGCCGATTTTGGACAAAGTCAATGGAGCCATTGAGCAGGTAGCAAAGGAAAATGGCTATACCATGATTTTCAATGGTAGTCGTGCTGCTGGAATTTTATTGTTCGTTGATGGCAGTGCTGATATTACGCCTCAAGTAAAGACTAAATTGGGGATCTAGGCACTTGATACAAAAAGCAAAGCAACATCAACCTATTGGAGTCTTTGACTCTGGCATTGGCGGCCTGACGGTCGCCAATGCTATTATTAGGCATCTCCCCAATGAAGAGATCATTTATTTTGGAGATACGGCCCACCTTCCCTACGGCGATAAGTCTGCCGATGCGATTCGCTATTACTGCTTAAAAATTGCCAAATTTTTGTTGGAAAAAGATTGTAAGATGATTGTAGTTGCCTGCAATTCAGCGTCTTCGGCGGCCTACAAAGACTTGCTTGATTTTTTTGCTGGACAAACACTTTTCGTCAATGTTGTTGATCCGTTGGTAGAGGCTGTCGTTGCGCATCAGTTTCAAAAAGTGGGAGTCATTGCCACCAAGGCAACCATACACTCGGGCATTTACCAAACCAAGTTGAGGGAAAAACAGGCCAATCTGGAGGTGGCAGCGCTCGCTACTCCCTTGCTGGTTCCGATGATTGAGGAAGGCTATTTTCACAACAATATCAGCCAGACCATCATCCACAATTATTTGGGCAATGCGCAATTAGCCGACATTGAAGCTTTGCTGTTGGCCTGTACCCATTATCCACTCATCCGTCAGGATATCGAACAATATTTTGATCATCAGGTGAAGGTCTATGACTCCAACCAGGTTGTTGCGGAAGAGGTAGAAAAAAAATTAGCTAGTGCTCAACTGCTCAATGACCATAAAAGTCGGCAACATCAGTTTTTTATTTCTGATTATACCAAATCCTTTGCAGAGACCACCCAAATCTTTTATCAAGAAACGATTGATTTGGAATACCTCCCTATTTGGACTTAGTTTGCAGCTATCCCAGTGTAGACAGCACAGTTCATTGTTGTTTTTTTGACAATAGTCCCTTACCTTACCGCTCATTCAAGAGTAGAGAATATGTTTACCGAAATTCATTATCCCGAAAAAATGTCTCCAGATGAGCTCGATGCTTATCTGGACCGCGCTTGGTTTCGGATGGGACAAATGATTTTTACCTGTCGTTTTTTATGCTTTGGAGGAGCGCTTTATTCTGCCATTTGGACCCGACTAGATCTTAGAAATTACCAGTTTCGCAAGAGTCTCCGAAAATTGATCAAGCGCAATAACAAACAGTTTCGCGTGTTGGTCCGTCGAGCGGTTTTCAATGATGAGAAGGAAATGCTGTACCAAGATCACAAGGCAAGGTTTGAGGGATACATTGCGGAAACCTTGAAGGAGTCACTACACGGAGAAGCCAATTATAATATTTATGATACCTGGGAGGTTTGTGTCTACGATAAAAATCGCTTGGTGGCAGTCAGCTTTTTCGATATTGGTGGCAATAGTTTGGCGAGCATTATGGGGCTGTTTGACCCTGCTTACAGCAAACACAGTTTGGGGTTCTATACCATGTTGTTGGAAATTATGGTTGGGCATCAAAACAATAAAGCATTTTACTATCCTGGATACGTTGTACCGGGCTATCAACGCTTTGATTACAAATTACGTATTGGGCCTGTTGATTTTTACAACAATAAAAATAACCAATGGGAACCCTACGAGCAATTGGTCTTCGATGAAACCCCATCTGAGGACATGAAGCATCAGCTTCAACAATTTCAAAAGGTCTTAGAAAAGGCAGGGATTCCCAACAAATTAGTGCTCTATCCATTGTACGATAAGGAACTCTATGGTTTTGAACGGATTCGTTTTGTCCGCTATCCATTATTCGTTTCTTGTCGACATTCCCGAAGCCACAAGAATCTTTTGATTGTTACCTTTGACCTCGATGAGCGGGAGTACAGATTGAGCTTGGCCAAGAAAATCGATGATGCCCTTTCCTACCTCACTTATATCCTTTTCGAAGGTTATGAAGACAATGAAAGCTACCTGGAGTTTCTAGAACACAAAGAACTATTATTAAAGACAGCCGATTTAGAGCTTCTGCTTACTGCGGCTAAGAAATACCTCAAGAGAGTAAAATAGTTCATCTCACTTGAGGATTGGATCCGATCTGGGAATCTCTATCTTCTCCTTCTCAACTAAGTCTAAGGAGCAAAAAATTGCGGGAAAAGCCCTTTTTCCTATTGGGAAAAACCGTAACTTTGTATTATGGCTACACCAAAAACAGTCGCATTTTACACATTAGGTTGTAAACTGAACTACTCAGAAACGTCGGCAATTGGCCGAACTTTCGAGGCCAGGGGATATGGAGAAGTAAAGTTTGAGGAAGGAGCAGACATTTATGTCATCAACACTTGTTCGGTTACAGACTTTGCCGATCGCAAATGTCGCAAAGTAGTTCGGCAAGCGTTGCGTTACTCTACCAATGCTTTCATTGTTGTTGTAGGGTGTTATGCTCAGCTTAAACCGCAAGAGATTGCAGAAATTCCCGGAGTTGATCTGGTGTTGGGAGCTGCTGAGAAATTTCGGATTTTGGACTATGTCGACGACCTTAGTAAGGCACCTGGTAAAGGCATGGTGATTGCGGGAGAGGTTCGAGAAGTCAAATCTTTTGTAGAGGCTTTTTCTTTTGGTGACCGTACCCGCTCTTTTCTAAAAGTACAAGATGGTTGTGATTACAAATGCTCTTTTTGTACCATTCCTCTTGCCCGAGGAAAAAGCCGCTCTAACGATATCGACAAGGTCGTACAGCAAGCCCAAGAAATTGCTGCCCGGGGAGTCAAAGAAATTGTTTTGACTGGGGTGAACATTGGAGATTTTGGCAAAGGTCCCAACACTGATAATCGCCAAAAAGGAACTCAATTTATTGATCTCATTCGTCAGCTTGACCGGGTAGAGGGAATTGAACGCTTTCGCATTTCTTCCATTGAGCCCAATTTGTGTAATGACAAAATTATCGAGTTTGTTTGTCATTCCGAACGCTTCGTCCCCCATTTTCACATGCCGCTCCAATCGGGGAGTGATGCCATTTTAAAATTAATGCGCCGTCGCTACAAACGAGCCTTGTATGCCGACCGAGTGAACACCATTAAAAAGGTCATGCCGCATTGCTGCATCGGGGTAGACGTCATCGTGGGATTCCCCGGCGAGACGGAGGAGCACTTTATGGAAACGTACCACTTTTTAAATGAGTTAGATATCAGTTATCTACACGTATTTACTTACTCGGAGCGTTCCAATACAATTGCCGCAGAAATGCCAGGAAAAGTCCCCATTGCAGAACGAAGACGCCGGAATGAAATGTTACGAATCCTATCTGAAAAAAAACGGCAATACTTCTACCGACAATTTCTGGGACAGTTCCGGGAAGTACTCTTTGAAGCCCACAAAAATGGTCAGTTGATGAGTGGGTTTACAGACAACTACATCAAGGTGGAAGCACCGCTTGAAGCAGAAAAACTCAATCAGATTCATGCAGTACAACTCATGAATATTATGGAGAATGGCCACGTTGAGGTAAACCTCCAGGAAACCCCTCAGTTGTCCTGGATTTATTGATTTGAGCTCTGGCTTTGTATCCAATAACTTTTGAGGCTTCCTTCGATTAGATCATTCTATCCTTGTACTCCACTTTCTCTTTTGTGTTTC
Organism: Bacteroidota bacterium; assembly: GCA_039199865.1. Taxonomy (GTDB): domain Bacteria; phylum Bacteroidota; class Bacteroidia; order Chitinophagales; family Saprospiraceae; genus JALZUU01. The sequence goes on along the minus strand of JBCCSR010000107.1, from coordinate 593 downwards.
GGAAGATTTTGGGGAAGACTTTCTGTGCTCCCCACAATTAGCTGCAAAGAGACTTTATTGTTTTGTTCTTGCAGCTGAAAAAACACCGTAGAATCTACTGGATATTGTTTGTAGCGCCATCGATCAAGTCATCGATCTGAATGGTTTCGACTTTTTCAAATAACTCCTGGATAAGATACTGCAAATTTTTTGGAGTACAATCTTTGAGGTACTGGACCAGATCCAAACTGGTCGCATATCGATTGGGACCCTTGGGATTGTTAAATGTTTTCCAATCGGAAAGAAAAGACTTTAGTGCCAAGTTGACTTTATCTTCTCCAATGTATTGTTGCAGTGCATACATACTCAATGCGCCCTTTTCATAATAAAGATGTTTTTCATCTTCTACATAAATCAGAGGCGGTTCCACTTTTTTTTGCTGACGAATGCCTTGTTGATAATCCTCATATTGATGCTGTAAAAGTTGATCGACTTTTTCTTGTGGATATTTTTTCTTAAAAACCATAGTGGCAGAATACTGGGCCAGTGTTTCTAAAACAAACTTCTGTCCCACTACATTAGCAGCCTCCAATTGGTTGCCCCACCACTGATGG
>JBCCSR010000106.1:0-9869 GCA_039199865.1 Bacteroidota bacterium | reverse complement strand
TTGTACCCTCAACACCAAATCGGGGCCCATTTACGTGGGGAAAAACGCGGAGATCATGGAAGGAAGTTTGGTTAGAGGATCATTTGCACTCTGCGAAGGAGCCAAGTTGAAATTAGGCGCCAAGGTATACGGCGGAACAACGATTGGTCCCTACTCAAAAATGGGAGGGGAAATCAATAATATTGTCGTCATGGGCTATTCCAACAAAGGCCATGATGGCTTTTTGGGCAACTCAGTCATCGGAGAATGGTGCAACCTCGGAGCAGATACCAATGGCTCTAATTTAAAAAACAATTATTCGGAAATCCGCTTGTGGAATTACCCCAGTGAAAGTTTTCTCAAAACCGGTCTACAATTTTGTGGCCTCATCATGGGCGATCATTCCAAATGTGGCATCAATACCATGTTCAACTGTGGAACGGTAGTTGGCGTGTTTGCCAATATTTTTGGACCCGGTTATCCCCGCAATTTTATTCCCTCTTTTGCCTGGGGCGGTGCCAGTGGCTTTTCGACCTATCAACAAAGCAAAGCCTTTGAAACGGCTCAATTGGTGATGGCTCGACGAAAACGGGATTTTGCAGTAGCAGATCAGCAAATTCTAGAAAAGGTTTTCCACGATACGCAGCGATTTCGCCGTTGGGAAAAAATCAGTTTACAATAAGTTCAGTCCTTCAACTGAACGCGATCAACTATGCAAGCTCCCCTCTGGAAACGCCTTCTCAGTCATTTCATTGAAGTCCACATCGAAGGAACTTCCAGCCAACACAATCCCCAATTGGACGTCTGTTTGGTACGGGGTAGGTACCAGCTCTGCACTGAAAACGCCATCTATTCCTTCGAAGATTTGTACAATAATTTCGGAGATGCCTTTAAAAAGATCCATCTCGATCAATTGCCAGGTCAAGACGTTTTAGTGCTTGGTTTCGGTATGGCGAGTATTCCGACCTTGTTGGAAAAAAAAATGGGCAAAAACTATCATTATACGGGGATCGAAATTGATGAAGAAGTCATTTATCTGACCAGCAAATACGTGCTGGATGAGTTGCAGTCCAACATCGAACTGATTTGTGCAGATGCAGCATCTTGGATGGCACAAAACATCCGAAAATTCGATCTCATCGCGGTTGATCTCTTTCTCGACGATGTCATTCCCCACGTTTTCGAACAAGCAACTTTTCTTCGGCAAGTCAAAGATGCCCTCAATCCTGGTGGCATTCTACTTTACAATCGACTGGCTTACACGCCAAATGATGTGGAGAAGGCTCGCCATTTTTTTGAACATCAATTTAGTGCAGTATTTGAAGGAGCGAGCTACCTCGATTTGGATGGCAACTGGATGTTGGTCAACGATCAAACTTGCTTGCGCTAGATGAAAGCGTTATTTATTGATGGCAGCTTTACGGAGTCGTTGTAGGAAGGGAGAAGCAAAAATAAAGTTTTGCAAAATTTCATTGTCACTATCCAAAACCTCTCCTTTATTGCCTCGCCAAGCCAACTTGCCTTGGTGAAGTAGGGCGATGTTGTCACCAATTTCCATCACCGAGTTCATATCGTGGGTATTGATAACGGTAGTGATGTTGTTTTCGTAGGTAATATCCTTAATCAATTCATCAATCAATAGGGCCGTCTTGGGATCCAAGCCCGAATTGGGTTCATCGCAAAATAGGTATTTGGGCCCCAAAACGATTGCTCGGGCAATGCCCACCCTTTTTTGCATCCCTCCACTGGTTTCGGAAGGAAATTTCTGATTAACGCCCTCCAAGTTGACCCGTTCTAGACAGTAATTGACCCGATCCAATTTTTCCTTCTTTGTTTTGTTGGTAAACATATCTAATGGAAAACGAATGTTTTCTTCAACCGTCATTGAATCGAAAAGAGCAGAGCCCTGAAAAAGCATCCCCACATCCATTCGAATGGCTCGGCGTTGCTTTTTATCCAGTTCACAAAAATTGACATCGCTATACCAAACCGTCCCCTCCGTTGGTAATAATAAGCCAACGAGAAGTTTGAGTAAAACCGTTTTTCCCGCACCACTACGCCCAATAATCAGGTTGGTTTTTCCCTGTTCGAAAACGGTGGAAATACCTTTGAGCACTTCGGTATCATCAAAAGACTTGAATAAATTTTCTGCTCGAATCATTGGTTGAACACTTACTGTGTCAATAAAATGGCAATGAAATAATCTGCCAATAAAATCAAAATATCACTGTAAACTACTGCCTGAGTACTGGCTTGTCCCAATTCGATGCTTCCTCCTTTGACGTAGTAACCTTGATAGCAAGATACACTGGTCAGGATAAAAGCAAAAACGATGGCCTTGACAAACATCATCACCACATTATATGGAACAAAAAAGGAACGCAACCCCATGATGTATTCAGCGTCGGTAATCAAACCGCCATAAACACTTGCAATGTATCCTCCGAGAATGCTCACCACGGCAGCAATACAAACCAAAAGTGGAATGACAAAAACGGCAGCAATGATCTTTGGCATAACCAAATAAGCGGCGGTATTGACCCCCATGATTTCCATGGCGTCAATGTGTTCCTTTTGTCGCATCCCGCCAATCTCTGCGGCTATATTCGATCCAACTTTACCTGCCAAAACCAAACAGGTAATCGTAGGCGCCAATTCGATGATGGTACTGTCGCGAACAATATAACCAATATAATAGGCCGGAACGAAACTGTTGTCTAGCTGATAGGCAAATTGGACGGCCGTTACCGCTCCGATAAATACGGCAATCAAGCAAACGATGACCAGAGAACCGACTCCAATGTCATTCATTTGCCGCATCGATTCTCTCCAATACATCACAAACTTTTCCGGACGAGCCAGAGCGGTTCTCATCAAAATCAAATAACGTCCGAAATGGTACAAGAAGCTAAAATTCATGATGTTGATAAATGAAGGCCAAAAATACTTTAAAATAAGAGGATTGCCAATAATGATTCACTATAATTGTTGTTAAGAAACCAGAATACAATCACAATGAATATCATTATTACCGGTGCCACCAAAGGAATTGGACGAGCAATCGCCGAACGTTTTGCCAAAGAAGGATTCAATTTGGCCATTTGCGCCCGAACGACTAAAGACTTAAATGCCCTAAAAAAGGACTTTAAAGCCAAGTATCCAGAGGTCGAAGTATTGACCAAAAAAACGGACATGAGCAAAAAGCAACAAGTGTTGGATTTTGCCAAATTCATCAAAAAACACTGGAAGCAGGTGGATATCTTGGTCAATAATGCGGGGCTATTTCTGGGTGGAGAAGTACATCAACATCGATCTGGACTATTGGAAAAACTGATTGAAACCAATTTGTACAGTGCAGTTTACATGAGTAAGGCCATTGTTCCGATGATGCTCAAACAAAAGGCTGGACATATTTTCAATATGTGTTCTGTTGCCAGCTTGGTTACCCTACCCAATTGTGGGCTCTATTGTACCTCCAAGTTTGCGATGTATGGATTTTCTAAATGCCTGCGTGATGAGTTAAAAGATAAAGGAGTACGGGTCAGTACCTTATTACCAGGAGCCACCATGTCGAATGCCTGGGATGGCTCGGGCGTTCCCGAAAATCGTTTGATGCAAGCAGCTGACGTTGCCGAAGCCATCTGGAGTGCCTACCAAATGAGCGGTTCAACGGTCATAGAAGAGATCATCTTACGGCCTCAATTAGGAGATTTGTAGCGGGAAATAAACGCTCCTACTCTCTCCGCAAACCCTTTTCGCCCTTGGCTGCGAGCTCGGGTTTATCCTGTAAGTTGATGGTATACATGCCTCCGGTGGCGTTGGCTTGAAAGGCGCCCACCCATACGTTCTTTTCTTGAACGGCAAGACTAGCACCAAATAAGTCATTGGGTAGACCATCCTCGGCCATCAGTTTATCAAACATTTTCCATTGGTCTCTGTCTTTATCCAATCGATAAATATAGGCTGCTCCTTGCTTTTGTTGATTGCCTTCACTTCCAACGATCAAAAACGGTCCATCAAGGCCGATTTGTTTGCCAAAGCAATCCCCAGCCATTCCATCAACTGGACGAATTTTCAAGACCTCTCCCCAATTGTTAGCGCCTCCGAGGTGGCGCTCAAAAATGTAAACAGCTCCCGTCTTCGCATCACAGCGATCCGCTCCGGCCACAATGTAATCGCCCGAAATGGCCAGACTGTGTGCAAAACGATCTTTTATTGCTCCATCCGAAGCAAACACTTGTAGATCTGCTCGCCAATTGCCCGCTACCTCGTTGAATACATAAAAAGATCCTCTCCGATTGTTTCCATCAGCCCCTACCACAATGATCTCTCCGTCAGTAGCGATACTGATGCCGAAATGATCTCGATGTCCATTATCACCGGAGGTAAGCTTAGCTCGTTCCCCCCAGTGGTCTTTTCCTCCTTCATTTTGCTCAAAAATGTAGACCGCGCCAGTATTTTTTCCCCCATTATCGTCACCATAAGCGCCAACAATCACTCTTCCCCCTGACATTGCCAAGCTCGACCCAAAAAAGTCGGATTTCGCCCGATCTCTGGCAGTCAACTTTTTAAATTCGATCCAACGGTCATTTTCCTGTCGAAACAAATAAACTGCCCCGGCAAATTGACTATGCCCATGAGCACCGACCACTGCCCATTCCCCCTGGATCAATACCGTAGCACCAAAATTATGGAAAGCAGCGCCATCGCTAGCGGTGAGCTTTTGGCTCAATTGCCAACTTTCGGTGGCTGCATCCTTTTGAAAAATGTAAGCTGCGCCCGCTTCTGGTCCTTTTTCATCTTCCGTCCAAGCACCAACGATGGCATAATCGCCCGATACCGCAACGCTCTTCCCAAAGTTATCCGCGTGGTGGCCTTGTTCGAGAATAAGCTTATTCCAGTTGTGGCTCTCCTGCCCCAAAAGCAATAGTGGTGAAAGTAAAAAGAGTAGACTGAACAGGAAGTAGGAATTGTTTTGAGGTGTTTGCCTTCTGATTTTCACTGTTTTCATGGTTTGTCAGTTGAAACGTAAACGGGATTCAAGTTTAATTCGCAATGAACCGAGTCTTATTCGTAAATGGGGAGATAAAAATGGGAGAAGTTAAAGGTATGGATACCAACCAATCACCAATTTCTGTGCCATTCTATATCCTTAGTTTGGAAATGATCTACGGCTTAAGCCAGCAAACTATTTGTCAGGTTGAATGGTATTTTTGATTGATCAATCGCGTAGGCAACTGCTACAGAAAGGAAATCCTAGAGGTTTAAAAGAAGGAAATAGGATGGCAGCCACCTGGTTTATTAGGTTTCGTTTTTCACCTGCCAAAAAGCGCAATTTTCAGTCCGTTAATGCGTCCAGAAATGGGATTCTCTAAGAAGAAAATCACCTTAGTGCCCTTGGCAGTCTTCACCTACATTCAAAGTCAGAGAATTAGACCAGCAAAACAATGTTGCACACGGGTTTTTGTGACAATACTAGTTGGAAAAATCATCGCTATACTTTTCTCATCAATATTTGTTGTTCAACATTTTGAAGTGTACGCTCCCGTAAATTGTGACTATTTTCCCATTCTATTTTGGAAGATATCTGCCAGACCATGGGGGCTTTCACCTCTCTTGTTGAACACTTTTGCTCAATATTTTTGTATTGATTCAAAGGGCTATCCTTCAATCTTTCAAGGAAGCAGATACCAGAAGAGCAGCTTATTGCCGAGCACCAACGAATTTCCTATTGTTCGTCATTAATCAGACAGCTGGACCGCATAAAATGCCAACTAACCAAATTTTTCTGTTACCTTTGACTAGGCTGGATCGGTTACGCGGTTAGGGCTGAAAGATTCGGTCTAGGGAGCTGCCCCCATTCCAGCTCATTGCACAAAAAACCGCTGCCATCCAACCAGCAAACATACATCTACAAGCAAAATGTGTACGGTAACTTATATTCCATTAGACAATCAACAATTTATATTGACCTCCAACCGGGATGAATCTGCACTACGCTCTCCTAAAAATATTAGTCCGGTACTTCGAGGTGGAAAAAAGATGATTTTTCCCAGAGATACGACGGCTGGTGGGACTTGGATTGCTGCTGCTGCTAATGACCGAGTGGTCTGCCTACTCAATGGTGCCTTTGAAAAACACCAGCATCAACCTCCTTATGCCAAGAGTCGGGGGATCATGCTCATGGAATTCTTTGATTTGACCTCTGCCCATCGATTTTGCCAGGACTACGAGTTTCGAGGTATGGAGCCCTTCACCATGATCGTTGCCGAAAGGCAAAAACTGTATGAAATCCGCTGGGATGAAACACAATTGTTTTTCAAAACATGCCCTGCCAATGAAGCACATATTTGGTCTTCAACCACTCTGTACTCAGAAGATATCCGAGAAAAAAGAGAACGCTGGTTTGCTCAATGGTTGCTCAAACAACGGAGGTTCAACACGGAAAACATCCTTCAATTTCATCGAAATGCGGGGGATGGAGACCCAGAGAACGATTTGATTATGAATCGCAATTCTATCGTACAGACCGTCAGCATTACCAGTATTTTAAAGGAAAACCAAGGCATTAAAATGCAATATCATGATTTGATTCACTCAAATTTGAAAAAAGCGGAAATCAAATTAGAACGTGAAATTTTGGAATCGCATCAATCCTAAGCATCCTGCCCTGATCAAACTATTGAACTGGGAGTATTGGCCCGCCAAGATGTTCTACCTTCCTCTTTGGTTTTATCTGCCCTATCTGCAAATCCGGGCGCGTCACCTTTGTTTCTTTACTGCTGCCAACCCTGGAATTGATACGGGAGGACTGGGCCTAGAATCTAAGTTTGATACCATTGAAAAAATTCCTGCCCACCTCAAACCCAAAACCATTTTGGTTGGGAAAGCAGATCGCTACGAAGACAGTCTACAACAATTAGAAGAGGCTGGAATTGATTTTCCCCTTATCGTAAAACCCGATGTAGGGTATCGGGGACTACTCGTAAAAAAAATCGACGATCAGGAAAGTTTCAAAAACTATTTACAGCGGTATCGCATCGACTTTATCGTACAGGAATTCGTCCAAGTCCTAAACGAATTTGGGGTTTTGTATTATCGTCTGCCAAGCGATGAAAAAGGCCAAATTACCTCCTTGACCTTTAAAGAGTTTCTGCATGTGACTGGCGATGGCCATTCGACCTTGTCCGCACTCATCAAAGCCAAACCTCGAGCTCAACTTCAGTTGGAGCGCCTCAGTAAAAGCCATGCGGACCAACTGGCCAATATTCCCGCAAAGGGCGAGCACGTTCCTTTGGGCCTCATTGGTAACCATTCAAAAGGCACCTCGTTTATCAACGCCAATCAGCATATCAATGAGGCGTTGGTCGATACCTTTGATCAAATCACCAAGCAATTGCCGGGGGTTTTCTATGGACGTTACGATATCAAATGCCCAAGTTTTGAAGATTTGAAAGCGGGTAGAAACATTACCATTATTGAAATCAATGGCGTTTGCGCGGAGCCGACACACATCTATGACGCCCAAAAGAGCTCTTACTTTGGTGCTCTAAAAGACATCATGAAACATTGGAAAATCATTTACCAAATCAGTAAAGCCAATCGAAAAATGGGGACCCGCTACATGCCCGTGAGCGAACTGATCAATCGTTATTTTCAGCTAAAAACCTATTTGAAAGGCTTGGATGGAGCGGAGCAACAAGAGGTATAAAAAACAAAGTCGTATGCTGCTCAAGAAAGAGCGACAGACAACTTTATGTTTGTCAATTTGTCTTTTTTTAAAACGGACAATTAGTTGCAAGAAAATCCTGCTGCTTCTTGAGCACTAACATAGTCACTCTGAGAAATATTCTCAATGGTTTGAGTATCTTCAATTCCAAGTGCGTTAGTCGTAACGGTTAAGTTATCGCCATCTTCGCAGATTTCCTGAGTCGTATCTCCAATCAAAGGAACAGACAAAGAACAAGTTATACAACCTTCATCACCACCACAAGAAGTCAATCCGAAAGAAGCAGCGAACAACAATCCAAAAAACAATTTTTTCATAACAAGAAAATTTTAAAGTTTACAATTAAATGATTTTTGCTATAAGCAAGTCAAAATATATAATTGAGCAAATTTCAATTCAACAAAGAGTCTTTTGAGCTAATGTTTATTTTCTGGTACAAGAAAAATCTGTAGCTCCCCAAAGTTCCGCTGTTACTTTTGCATTGTTCTCCTCCGACTCAATAATCGTTTTACTCCCACAAACTTCTGGCTCCGTAATCAGCGTATTTGTCATTGGGTCAGTGTAAGAACAAGTCGTACATTGATCAGCAACGCAGGAACTCATACCACTGATCAGCGCAATAGCGACTAAAATTCTGAGAAATTGATATTTTACGAACATGGTTTTTAATTTTTCTTCCTTCTCCCAATCGCTACCTAAGTATTGACTAGGCTGTTTTCCGAATCCATAAGGATTTTGTTTATTGGAAAACAATCGATCAATTCTATCCCATTGATTAGTGTATTCTTCCGATTTTCTTTGGTAGTCCTCAAGCGAAATAATAATGAATCGCTTTGTTTAATTCAGAGATTGAAGGATGAAGGCTAAACTCAGAATTTCATAGCTGTTGTTCGTCAATTTTACTACTGATTTTTAATCAGTTACCTAAAACAGGGACAAAGAACAGAAAAAATTAAAGCAATGTCAATTATTTCACTAAAAATATACGATTAGAGCTTTAAAATCGCTACTTGAGCCCTCAAATAACGATTTTCGACCTTTATTAACGACTCATTAACAATTCAATGCACCACAAACACTAATGGTTTGGCCCGAAATATAGGTCGACATATCGGAGGCTAAAAACACACAGGCATCTGCAATCTCTTCGGGCTGTCCCCATCTTTTTAACGGAATACCAGCCAAAAACGCTTCCTTGGTTTTCTCATCTAATTCATCGGTCATATCGGTAGCGATAAATCCAGGGGCCAATGCATTGCAACGAATATTTCTAGATCCAACTTCTTTGGCAATGGATTTGGTAAAACCAAAAATCCCCGCTTTGGAAGTGGCGTAATTGGCTTGTCCGGCATTTCCGAAGACACCCACCACTGAGCTCATGTTGATGATCGACCCGGCCCGCTGTTTGAGCATGGGTCTTAGTATATGCTTGGTAAGGTTGAAAATGGACTTTAGATTGGTTTGGATGACAATATCCCATTGTTCTTCTGACATCCGTAGCATAAGTGTATCTCTAGTGATTCCAGCATTATTGATCAATACATCTATTCTACCAAAATCCTCCAATACTTGTTTGACCAACGATTCTGCCTCCAAAAAGACACTGGCATCGGACTGATAGGATTTGATATTTGCGCCTTGCCCGCTTAGCTCGTCTACAATATTTTGTGCTCTTTCCTTAGAAGATAAGTAGGTAAAAGCTACTGCTGCTCCCTGTTGAACCATTTTTCGAACGATCGCTTCTCCTATGCCACGGGAACCTCCGGTAACGAGTACTATTTTATTTTCTAGCAATTTCATAGACGTTTGTTTTAATATTTATTAGAAATCGCTGCGAAATTACGGAAAAAAAAAAGAGAAAACCGAATTATGGTTTTCTCTTGGAAAATTGTTTAAAAAAAGCGGAGAATGTTTGCCCAATCTATCGCGAAGGCATGGCTGTTTGTACCTCAGCCACTATTTCTTTGCCTTTGACTTCATCGGCCAGATGCCTTTCAGGGCTGACCTGAGGTTCAAAGTATAAATTTCGATTGCCATACCAACCACCTCCCTTACATCCATGGCGATTGCACGCCCCTAGGGAACTCAGACAGGTGAGTAGAATGAATCCAAAAAGCCAATTTTTCATTTGATAAGTAATTTAGTGTTGATTGAATACCGA
>JBCCSR010000105.1:0-9956 GCA_039199865.1 Bacteroidota bacterium | reverse complement strand
TGAAACCGCAAGAGAAGCAAATGTATTGTTGAATGATATGATCACTCAGGTAAGAGATGTTTCTCATGAGCTTTTGCCAAACGAATTGATCCGTTTTGGTCTGGTAGCCGCTATTGAGGATCACTGTGAGCGATTGGCCAAACTAAATCATTTGGACGTAGCGTTTGTTTATGATCAATCTTACGATTTTCCAAAAATGCAAAAACTATCCTTGTATCGCATTATACAGGAGCTGACCAATAACACCCTCAAGCATGCAGAAGCTAGTCAAATTGAAATAAAACTAAGGACCGAAATGGATATGCTCCTATTTACTTATCGGGATAACGGTAAGGGTTTTGATCAGACTAAATTACAAACTAAAAAAATGGGGCTGGGTCTAAAAAGTATTGAAAGTCGCGCCAGTATGCTAGGTGGAGAAGTGGTTGTCCAATCGGCTCTAGGTTCAGGCTTCCAAGTCAGCATAAGCTGGCCCGCAAGAGAATCAATTACTCACAAGGATCGTGGTGGAGCTTAGATCCGTAATATGGTGCACCATTTAACGCTATGAGTTAGGGTTTGAATATTCTACGTATTTTCAATTTTTGTTTCACAAAATCGTAGTTATTAAGAACCTATGATTCACCCCGCCCACCCCTCACGATCCAAACTCCGATACTGTATCGCCTCCGCCAAATGCTCAATCTTAATCTCCGCACTCCCCGATAAATCTGCTCCCGTCCGCGCTACCTTCAAAATCCGATCATAAGCGCGAGCAGACAATTTCAACTTCTCCATCGCCTTTTTCAGCAGAATCGTTCCCGCTTGATTGATCGTACAAACTTCTCGTACCATCCGACTAGGCATTTGGGCATTACAGTAAATGTTTTCAAAGTCTTTAAAGCGCGCTTCTTGGATCTTTCGAGCTTGGATGACGCGTTCGGCAATGTCTTTACTAGAAGTTTCGGCAGGTTTAAAACTCAATAGCTCATCGTGATCTACGGGTGTGACTTCGACGTGTAAATCAATCCGATCCAACAGAGGGCCAGAAACTTTATTCAAGTACTTTTTGACCACACCCGGGCCACAGACGCAGTCCCTGGTGGGGTGATTGTAGTAGCCGCAGGGGCAGGGATTCATAGAAGCGATAAGAACAAAACTCGATGGATAGTCCACCGTTACCCTAGCCCTGGAAATCGTTACCTGATGTTCTTCCATCGGTTGCCGAAGTACTTCCAATACACTGCGTTTAAACTCCGGTAATTCATCCAGAAAAAGAACACCATTGTGGGCTAAAGAAATTTCACCAGGACTCGGATTGGATCCCCCTCCGACCAGTGCTACGTCACTGATGGTGTGGTGGGGCGCCCGATAAGGACGGGTGGCGACTAAGGCCTGGTTGCTTTTTAAAATTCCAGCTACAGAATGAATCTTCGTGGTCTCCAGAGCTTCTCGTAAGGACAATGGAGGCAGGATGGTCGGCAAACGACGAGCCAACATGGTTTTACCTGCACCGGGAGGACCAATCAAGATGACATTGTGCCCCCCTGCCGCAGCCAACTCCAAAGCACGTTTGATATTTTCCTGCCCTTTGACGTCCGCAAAATCAATTTCGTAAATATTCTGTTCGTCAAAAAATCGCTCACGCGTATTGAGCTGAGTTGCTTGTAGAGGGACTACCTTGTTGAAGAAGTCTACTGCTTCGCGTAAGTTATCAATTCCATATACTTCGAGGTCGTCAACAATCGCTGCTTCGCGCGCATTTTGCTTTGGTAAAATGATCCCTTTGTATTTTTCCTTACGCGCTTGGATGGCAATCGGCAAAGCTCCTTTGATTGGACGAAGTCCTCCGTCCAGAGCCAACTCTCCCATCATGATGTATTGGTCCAAATCATCGGGCAGCAATTGATTGGTGCTCGCCAACATTCCAAGGGCAATGGGCAGGTCGTAAGCGGAGCCCTCTTTGCGAATATCTGCGGGCGCCAGATTAACGACCAATTTGAGATGAGGGAATTGAATACCTATATTTTTGATGGCAGCATTGATGCGTTGAAATCCTTCTCTTACCGCAGAATCCGGTAGGCCGACCATAAAATGAAATTGCTTTCCCGATTGAGGAACGCCGCCAGCGTTGACCTCTATCGTAATGGTTTGTGCATGAACTCCCTGAACGGCACTGGCAAATGTTTTGGCTAACATAATGGGTTTATTTTTCAATTTAACTTTCAAACAAATCGGTACTTAGACGCAACAGGGGGCAAAATTCCATAAATTTTGAGACACTTTTTTTCATTTTTCTTGGAAATACTTTTTAAATGTCTGATAATCAATTTTTTAAGTTTTAAAACATTATTTTCTATTTTCATTTTAGATTTTAGATTTCATCCTATTTCCCTCTTTGTTGGGAGGGCCCACCCTCAACCACCACCGCCGATCACCTCAACAATACTCCTTCAATGCATAAAGCACATAGGCTTTGCTGAGGACATTTGATCGCAAAGTTGATTCTTATTTACTTTCCTTCTTAGGCCTTTTGAAAAGAAACTCGGTACTTAGACGCAACGGGGCACAAAATTCCATAAATTTTGAGACACTTTTTTTCATTTTTCTTGAAGAAACATCATAAACCACTCATTATCAATAGCCAAAATTCGTAAAAAATTTCAAGGGAAAAACGATAAGGGACAAAACTACCACAAATACTTTTCCCCATCAAAAGCTTTCTTACGCTGACCAACTGGCTAAAAGACAACTGTTCCAATCCTACTACCAAACTACCTTACATTTTCATTTGGCCTTACACCTGCGATCTTCCCCCTTATTTTTTCAATCAACCATTCCTTATCTGCCACCGCAGAAGTTTGCTCCACCGCATCCTGCAATTGTATCAGAGCTTGTTTTTGGTGCTCAATGGCCAACAGCTTTTTGGTAAACTTGATCAAGTTTTTGAAATTCTCTTTGTGGTAACCCAAATCTCTTCGTCGGCGAATAAAAACCATAAAACTATCCAATAGAGAATCTAGAGCATCAAAAGCACCAATTTCAAAATAAGACCGTAAAAGCATTCGTCGGGTATCCAAGTTGTACAAGACATCCCTAAATTGAACCTGTTGCAACAATTCCATCACCTTTAAATATTCCTGTTTTTTAAAATGGTAAATCGTCAAGTTGTACAAATAGGTATTGCGGCGAGAGTCAGTAGGAAGATAGGCTTGATACGTTTCCAAAAAACTTCGTGCCCACGCAAAATCGTTGGACATCAAACTTAAAGTCAACACATTGTTGTAAGTAAACCGCGACAATATTCCATTCTCCAACAGGATCGACTTCTCTAGTCCTATTTTATACAAATCCAAGGCTTGACCGATAAAATGTTTTTCCCCACTATTCAATTTTTTGATGCAATAGTTAATGGCCAATAAATAAATATCCCGCATTTCGTCCAAAGCAAACCTTTGCCAATGGGTGGTGATCAACTGTTTGAGTCGATCAAAATAAACCGCTGCTTCGGGACGACTCAAGGCTCCGTAAGCATAATAATAAATCGCTACTTCTGGTAAATCACAAAAGGGAGCCTGTCTAGATTTTTCCAAGACCTCCGATAACATTTGCGGACGATATTCCTGGGTGGTAACACTTTGGTGAGCAATCATCAGACAGCTTACCCGGAGGGTTTCTGCCACGTAAAAGGTGGTCAAAGCATCCGATACCTGTTGCAAATTCATCGCCTTAATCCGCGACTTCTTTAATGAAATCCGGTATTGCTCCAAATGTACTTGATAGTGGTAGAAATGATGCAAATGTGTCAAATCTTGCGATTGTTCCAAGTGCTTGTTGACGGTATCAACAGTTTTGTAAAACAGGGTCTCCTGATCATATTGTCGCATGGCTTCTACCTCCGCTATCGTCGATTCGCAGGGCCGAGATTGCCATTTTTGGTAAGCCAAAAAGTGTTTGATTTGTCGAAGCAAAAAAGACATGGTATGTCTCAGCTTACTATCATTATAAGACTCTCCCGGAAATAAATGAGCAAAAACCGACGGCTTGTCCAATGACTGATCGGCCACTTGCCCCACTTGATTAAAGTAATCATAAAGCTGAATGACATCTTTACGCTGATTAAAAAAAGGAGAGCGCAACCATTTTCCCAAGGCTCTATGCTCCTTTTTGGAAAGTGCAGCGAGCAACTGAGTGAGAGAACTGTTTTTCATCTTACTTGACATTTTATCTAAAAATAAACATAAATCAACAGTTTTTCTATAATTTTAGATTGACAAATATGTTTTTTTGTGTTTGAGAAAGCAAGATTTAGATCCGATATTTATCCTGGATTTATCAAACGCTTACATCATGAAGAAGATACTTTTATTGCTGTTCGGAATGCTTTGCCTTGGCTCCGCATATGCCCAAGGGGGTTGGGAAAAGCTACTGGATAATGATGAACTCAATAGCCGCGCAGTTGATTTTTGGGAAGCGCCCAACGGAGATTTTTTGGTGCTTTACAATGATGGGGTGATTCGGACCATTTGGGTAGATCAAGACGGACAGACCATCAGTCAAAACTCCATTCCAACTGATGGCTATTACAAAAGAGCTTCGGATTTGCTTCCTCTCCCCGACGGAAACTTCTTAATCATCGGGACCCGGGCGGTGAGCAATACAACTAGTCCATTTGACGTATTGGCTGCAAAAATTACCCCATCGGGCGATCTCCTGTGGGAAAAACATTACGGAGCAGAAAATACCACTTATTTCACCAATAAAGCATTACTTACCCCAAACGATGAACCCTTGATCACTGGCTTTTTGTCTGAAAACTTTGGAGCAGTCAAGCCCTACATCCTCAAACTCGATCAAGCGGGAGATTCTCTTTTCCTCAATCTTCTACCGGTCACTGAAAGTGCAACAACCATCCAAGATGCTCATCCACTTCCCGATGGAAATGGACTCATTCTAATCGCCAATTCTGGGAAATTTATTTTGGCGAAAATAAATGCCGATGGTCTTATCCTCGACC
Organism: Bacteroidota bacterium; assembly: GCA_039199865.1. Lineage (GTDB taxonomy): Bacteria > Bacteroidota > Bacteroidia > Chitinophagales > Saprospiraceae > JALZUU01. The sequence goes on along the minus strand of JBCCSR010000105.1, from coordinate 4,960 downwards.
AAGTTGAATTTGAGGAAAATCCCGATCCTGGTCATAACCTTAACCTGGAACAAATGGGGATTACCCCCGACGGTAGTATTGGCGTCTTTGCCATTCACAATTACAATTTCTTGGGGGAATTGTACGAGCGATTTATGTTTTACAAATTCAACTCAGACCTAGAATACAACTGGAAGGTGGTCCTAGACTCTCTGGACCAAAGTGCAGGTGCAGCCATTTACAGTGGAAAAGTTAGCCACGATGAGGCCGGTAATTTTGTCGTTCTCATCGGTGCCAGCCGATCTTATGAGCTCAATGATTTTCCTGATTACAGCCGATTGTATTTTCAAAAAATTGACCAGCAAGGCAATCTGCTTAGCCAAACGATTCAATCCTATGACGATCACCGAATTAGTCCAGGAGCCTTTAGCCGGACCAATGATGGAAGTTACTTCTATTGTGGCTACTACAAACAAGGACCCCCTCCCGACTTTTCCATCCCCGACTTTAGTTTTATGGCAAAACTAGACAGTGAGGGCCGTTCACTTACCAATCAAATCAGAGGACAATTATTTTTTGATCAAAACCTAGACTGTACTATTCAGAGTTCAGAACCCGTACTGCCCGGTTGGTTCGTCACCGCCTTCAATGATGACTTCACTTATTTTGATTTGATTGATGAAAATGGTCAATACCGTATTGATGTCGGTACGGGAGATTACGAAATTGCGGCGATTGGCTTTGCAGATTATTGGGCCTTTTGTAGCCCAACCAATTCGGTCAACTTTACCGAAACCCATGATACTCTAACAATCGACTTTGCTGCTCAAGCCAACATTGATTGTCCTGCAATGTGGATCGATATTTCAACGCCATTGCTTCGCAACTGCTTCGACAATTACTACCATATTCAGTTTTGCAATTGGGGAACAGTTCCCGAAGCGGAGGTAAGCATCGAGATTACCCTGCCAGAAGGCATCGATCCCATTAGCGCCGATTTGCCTTATACCTTACTTGCTAATGGGCGGTTATTGTTTGAAATCGGGGAGATGGCGGTCAATGAATGTGCAAGTTTCAATTTGACGGTTTTTGTGGATTGTCAAGAAGTTGAAATGGGACAAACACTATGCACGGAAGCACATATTTTCCCTGATTCTCTTTGCCTACCTACCTCCAATTGGTCGGGAGCCAGTATTGAGGTCACGGGAGAATGTGAGGAGGACAATCTCATCAATTTCCTCATTACCAATGTTGGCGATGCACCAACCAGTCAGTCTTTGAAGTACATTGTAGTGGAAGATCAAGTGATCATGAGTCAAGGTAATTTTGATTTGGCTCCGGCACAAAGTTTGGCTATTCCCGTCAACGCAACGGGGTCAACCTATCGCCTGGCGGCCCAACAAGAGCCCAATCATCCCGGACAATCAAACCCGTCCTTTACCATTGAAGGCTGCGGTGGTCTAACGCCGGGCTTGGTCAACCTATTCCCAATGGATGATGCTGATCCATTCATCGACATTGATTGCAAAGCAGTTGTTGCCTCTTACGATCCCAATGATAAAGCGGGTTTTCCCCTGGGAAGAGAGGAAGAGCACTTTATTGATCAAAATGTAGATCTGGAATATTTAATTCGTTTTCAAAATACAGGAACCGATACCGCCTTCCGAGTCGTCATCCGCGATACCCTGTCTCCTTTTCTCCAAGCAGCGACCGTTCGTCCGGGAGCCAGTAGCCACCCTTACACGTTTGAACTCACGGGCAATGGAGTCTTGAAATTTACCTTCGACAATATCTTATTGCCCGACAGTAGCAGCAATCTCGTTGCTTCCAATGGTTTCGTCGAATTCAAAGTTAGTCAAAAACCAGATAATCCCATCGGTACGGTCATCAACAATGCCGCAGCCATCTATTTTGACTTTAATGCCCCCATCATCACCAACACGACAATTCATACCATTGGCGAAGCGCTCTTGACCAATATCCAAAGTTTGCAAGAAGACATCCAAGTCGATCACCTATCGGTTTATCCCAATCCCTTTTCATCGACCACCACCATTGAAATTAGCCAACTGGATTTTGACTGGGGACGCCTAGAAGTATTCGACCTCAACGGTAGAGCTGTTGACCAAATCGACTTCGATCAGACGGTGTTTATCTTTGAGCGCAAACAGCTCGCTCCCGGTATTTATCCGTTTGTCATCTATTTAGATCAGCAAGCGAGCCTATCAGGACAACTGGTAATCCTAAACTAAAGAAAACACCTCCGGAAATACACAAAAGTAAAATAGCAGCATTCGTCATAAAATGCGTTGTAGTGAAACATGAGTCATCCCGAATTTTCGAAAGAAAGTTCGGGATTTCTGATTTAAAAAGCCTTCCCTTAAATTTGGGTATCTCACCACACCAAAAAAAGAGAAGGCTCATGTTTAAAAACATATTACAAAATAAAGTAAGTTCTGTATTAGAACAAAATGCAGGACATTTTCTTTTGCGTCAAACAGAAGTATACACTCGCCCTCTAACTGAGTTACTAGACACGCAAATAGATCGTCGTCTAGTTGGTACCTTTTATAATCTATTTGTGACTATATTAATGTTTCGCAACCGTGCTATGGGCTTGTTGCTTAGTGAGTTAGGAGGATATATATGCGGTTTTGACCGCGCTCCCGCGGGGACCAAACGCATCAGTAATCTTTTAAGGTCAAAAAAATGGAGTGCAGTTTTACTCGATAATTTTTTATTCAATCGAACGACTTGCCGGGTGAAAGAATTAGAACAAACAGACAAACGCCCTTTAGCTTTATGGGATGATAGTCGAGTTGAAAAACATGAATCCTGGGTCTGTGAAGGTCTGTGTAGTGTTCTGAGCAGTAAGGCAAAAAGATTGACAAGAATTCGACGAGGCTTTTTTTCACCCCCTAAAGATCGCATCTGTGTCCCTGGATTTCAATGGACGGGCGTTTTTCTTTCTCACCTGGGAGGCATCCCTAGCGTATGCCAGATGAGTTGGTGGACCACTAGAGGTCGATTTAAAGAAGACCCTGACAATATCATTTGGCGTTTGCTTAAAAAGATCAAACAACAGCTTGGTTCGTCCTTATTACATGTTTTTGATCGAGGGTATGCCAATGAAAAAATGCTAAGATATCTCTTTCATTTTGAACAGGATTTCATCATCCGTTGGAAGAAAAACCATTTATTGGCTCATCTTGAAAAAGGAGAAAAGAAAACCCATTTGTTAGCTCGTTCCTTTAAAGCCAAAGCTGCTAAAACCGTATGGGATAAAATCAGAAAACAGTATAAAAGAATTACCATTAGTTGGGCTGCCGTAACTCATCCAGATTATCCTGATAACCAATTGTTTTTGGTCATTATTCGAGATAAGAATAACTTTAATAGCCCTATGTATTTGATTACATCGTTGCCTATCGAAGACGCTACAAATGCTTGGGAAATCATGTTTTCATACCTGCATCGATGGGAAGCCGAACAGGGCTTTCGCTTTTTAAAATCTGAGATGGCCTTAGAATCTCCCAGACTATGGTTTTGGGATAATCGGCTAAAGCTACTGGCTATTGTTACCCTTGCTTATGATTTTTTACTTCGAACTTTGACCAATTGGAAATCTTGGATCAAGGGCTTTTTTCGAAACTGGTGCCATAGAACAGGAAAGCGGTACCGAGAGGCTCGGATACCGCTTTACCGTCTGAGAATGGCCATCGCTAACTGCCTTCTTGTTTTGTGGGCTCAAAATTCGGGATGACTCATGTTTTTCGTTAAAATGGTAAAATAATTGCTCTTACATGATTACCAAATTGCAAAAAAGGAAATAAAGAGGATAGACGTTTCCACTCTATACCTTGTTCAGCGATTTTGGACAAGCTCAAGTGGAGCTAGAATTTATATTTTCCATCAGCTTTATCAAAACATATAGAATTATGATCTCAAGAAATTTTTTAGGATGTATTGCCTTTGGCTTGCTAATCACCTTTGCCAGTTGTAAAAAGGATGAGGAACTAGAAAAGGGCCAATTATGCGATTATGCTCCTTACACGATAGGCTCTACCTTTACCTTTGCCTCTACCACTTCCGATTTTTTTACGGGAGGAATGACCACAACGGAAAGTACGTCTGAGGTGTTGGGTACGGAAGAATACCTCGGCCAAAACTGGGTAGTCGGCGAAAACCTGTCGGTAGGTAATCAAAGCGGGGATATTGGTACTGGCTTGGTTCGCTGTGACGAAACGGGCACCTACGCACTCGTAAAATCGGCCAATGTAGACGGTGTTCAGATCAATGATCTACAAATCCAATTGCTCAGTTTGCCCGCTACTCTGGGTAAGAAATGGGAATCTGAACCCTTTTCCATCAGTTCCTCAGGCATCACCAATACCATCACTTACAAGAGCGAAATCACAAATATTGGCCTTAATATGACCGTCAATGGCAATACTTTTGAAGATGTCATCGAAGTCAGAGAATTTGCCATTACGGAAGTAAATGGCTTTTCGTTTCAGGGAGCAACAACTTATCGCTATTATGACAAAGCAGTCGGCAATATCCGCTCCCTTGTATTGACAGATTCATTTTTCGGCGTAGATACCACTTTGGTGAGTGATCTTGTCGCCTGGGACATTAAATAATCATTGATACTACTCCACGCAGGGCGAAGCTTTTTTACAAAACTTCGCCCATTTTTTATTTCTTACACAAGCGAATCCTTCAAGTTAATGATTTGTTTTTAAAATAGCTCCCCACCAAAACCTAAGACTTTACGTTAGTAAACAAAACACCTCATTAACAATATTTTGACAAAATCTATCTCCCTATTTTTTCCAGCTCGACCATTCCTCTAAAATGGTTCAGCACAAAATTTTTCCAAAAAATATCGGTTCCCCATTTTGTAAATCCGAATAAAAATACTTAAGTTTGAATTGACTGCACAGTGTTGTAGTTTAATTTCTTCTAAATCTGTTCAATT
>JBCCSR010000104.1:0-9971 GCA_039199865.1 Bacteroidota bacterium | reverse complement strand
CGATGGGGGAGTGTTCTGTTTGATACCGACGGGAGTGTATTGAATGATTTGCTCAGTGGTTGGGATGGTCGTTCCAAGGGACAATTGCTCAATTCGGGGGTGTATCTTTACTATGTACAGATTGAATTTATTGACGGCCTAGTTGAAGAATTTGTTGGAACCGTTACCATTTTGCGGTCATGGGCCAAAATACTATATTTGCTTCGTTTTAATGCACTAACCATCCTTATCTCCAAATCATTGATGAGCACTCGAATCTTCTTTGAGGGCCCGGTCAGTGTATATTTCTCAATCAGCTTAAAAAGAATCAAATCACAATAATGATAAAACAACTGACGCTATTCATGGTCATGCTTTTTGCCCTTGGCTCTAATCTCGTTCAAGCCCAAAAAGCACAATCAAGCCATTCGGAAAAAACAATGGAACATGAGATCGAGGCAATGCTCAGCAAGATGTCTTTGGAAGAAAAAGTAGGACAATTGAACCTAAGAGGTAGAAGCAGTAGAGCTTCTGCGGCCTTGCCAGAGGCTTTGTTGGATCGAGTACGAAATGGAGAGATTGGGGCCTTTCTAAATGTTATGGATACGGCGCATGTACGTGCCCTTCAGGAGGCTGTAGAAAGTTCGATTCAAGTTGTCCATTTGGGGAAAACTTTCCTCGCTGACCAGTTGAGCTCTTTGTACATTGGCCCGAGCGATGAAAATAAAATCTCTTCCTTTTCGATAATTGTAACCGACTCCCAACTCTTGGGTATCATAGTCGTTGTTGAAAACATTGCTCAACTGTTCGTTCAGTGAGCTGTAGGTCTGCTCGTTTGTATCAAAGTCAGAGGTCAATTTCTCTGAATCATCTGCCCGCCAGGAATTGCGAAAATTAAAGAGTAAAGAACTATTTTTTCCGATGGGTTCGGTGTAATAAGTGGAGGTGGCAATGGACCAAGTATTGACCTCCAAACTCGATAGCTGATCGAGGCTGTCGATGCCAATTGGATTGGCCGTAAAGGTGTTGACGGAAAGTAGATTGCTTGCTCCATTCTTAGGATTGAAGGCTGTGGTTAGGTTGATGGAAAAAGTTCGGCCTCGCTTCTTAAATCGATGGCGAAACAAGAACCGATTATTAAAATCCCAGGCACGTAAGTCTGGACGATATTCATTTTCGGTTTGACTCAAGAGTTGATCTTGTAAAGTGGTTTGTCCGAAGGTATTGGACCAGGCTTGGTTGTCTTGAAAACTCAATCGGGGACGCATAATAATGGAATTGGCAGAGTCGATTTGAAACTCCATTCTCATGTTGAGTCGATGATTGATATTTCTACTATTGCTGGTATTGCTTTCTTCATAGATTTCACCTGCTCCCTCTCTTTCGATAAATGCACGATTGATGGCTTCCTCCGCATCGGTGTCGGCATAGTTGAAAAAGTAGCTCCCGCTAAAATCGAATTTCTTTCCCCATTTGTCACTGAAATTGACGCCCAGAGCATGGGTTTGGGAAATCCCATCTTGTTGCTGTACCAGAAAATCGTTGACGGAACCACCGCCCCGGCCACCCCTTCCACCTCTTCCGCCCCCGCGGCCGCCCCCCCCACGAAACCCACCCCGGCCGCGAAGGCGTCCCCAGCCGACGACACCGAGGAGATCATCGGTAGCAAAGTGTTGTTGTTTCACATTATTTCTTTGGGCAATGATAGAGGTTCTACGATTGCCATCGAACAAACTGGCATTTCCACCCATCTGGTATTTTTCTTCGTGGCCGTATCCTGCGGTAAGTTTGCCAAACTGTGCACTACGCATATTAGGTCGGGTAATGATGTTGATGGTTTTTGAGGTCTCTCCATCGTCAAAACCACTGAATTGGGCTTGATCACTTTTCTGATCGAAAATCTGAATTTTACTGATGACCTCTGCCGGTAAATTGCGCAAGGCTGCCCGAGGATCGTTTCCGAAGAAAGGGCGACCATCTACGAGCACTTCTTTGACCTCTTCCCCCTGAGCTTGTACTTTTCCTTCTTCAACGACTACACCAGGCATTTTTTCAATCAATTCTTCCGCATTGGCATCCCTCATTGTTTTGAAAGCATCGGCATTGTATTGTGTGGTATCTCCCAATTGTTGGGCCAATGGAATTTTATCCTTTACTTCCACTTCACTAAGGTCAACTGCCCCTTCTCCTAGCAGGATCGGCTCGAGTTGAATAGACCGATCTTTGATGTTGACCTCAACTTTGGTTGTTTGATGGCCAAGGAAAGTCACCAGCAATTGGTAACCTCCCTTCTCCACGGCTGCGAAGCGAAAACTTCCGTCCTGATTGCTTACGGCACTTTTTACTTCTTCTCCCCATGGATATTGTAGGGATAGATGTGCACCAATCAATGCTTTTTGATTTTGATTCAGTACCTGTCCACTAATGTCGAATTGCTGGGCAAAAATCGGAATGGTAACAAATAGGAAGAGAAAGGGTAAAATGTATTTCATGAAACAAGAGAAACTGGTTGGGAGATAGGGAAGGAACGTATCACGTACTACAAATGATGAATATTGAACGAACATTCGACATTCAATACCCATCATTTGATGCCTTTAATTTAATCGATTTTATTTTCATCTCGATTAGGCTTGGTGTCGTGTTTTCTGCGTTCCTTTCTGTTCCCTCTACGTTCCTCTTGTATCTTTTCCCAGCTAGCGAATTGTTCACTGGTTAGGTATTTTTTTAGTTCGGTTTTGTGTTCCTCACGAATGGTCTGCATGGTTTCGCGCATGGCTTTGCGATCGCCTTCAGCACTGGCAAAGGCTTCTTGCATTTTTTTGGCCATTTCCATGTTTACCGTTTTTACCTTGGCGGCTTGAGCTTCGGACAGGGAGAGTTGTTCTACCATTTGCTGAGTTTGTCTTTCGGCACGTTTCTGTGGATCTCCTCCACGACGGCCTCGCTGGGCCATGGTGATTTGACTAAAGGCGAGCAATAGGATCAGCGAGAGAACAAATTTTGTGGTATTTTTCATATTGATTAGATTAAAATGATGATTGACGAATTTTTAAGTAGTTGGGTTTAGGGTTTAGTTCAGGTTCAGGTTCAGGTTCAGGTTCAGGTTCAGGTTTGGGCTTTGGCAGGGTGGGTCCCAACCCTCATCCGCCACCGCCGCCAGCTCAGCCAGCGCAATTTTTTTAACTTGGATATACCTCCGGCCTCCCTGCAGTGGCCATCTTAGGTACAAGGTCGATGATGAAAGATATCTTTTCCCTACTTAGACGCAGTACCCTACAAGATTCCATAAATTTCCGACCACTTTTTTTAAATTTTTATTTTTCCAATGTGTTTTGACACCAATATTTTGACTAACATCACTATTCAAATGTGCCGTTTTTTTTGAAGAGTTATATTTATTTTCAATGAACAGCCCTATTTTATCAATGAAGTATTGTCTATCCATCCATTACTACACCGCATTCCATCTCGGATATTTGCATGGATCATTAAGCCCTAAAATCTGGTAATCACGACTAACGAGTTAAGGTATTTACCATTCACTTGAAGCGTCCCGCCAAGTCCGGCAAATCCATAATTGTCTAGTAAAAGCAACCAACATAGCTTGTTTATTTACTTCATTAAGTAGGGCGTATATCAATATGCCTTGCAACAAGAATGCCTACTTGTGTGACAGCGTTTTCGCATTCAGGGTACTCGAAGTATTGATGGAAAACAGAAGAATATAGATTTTTTCATCGTGTTGATTGATAAAAGTTGTAGATTCAGTTCTATTGATCTAAATCGTTGGTGGTCAGAAAAGGAGTATACGAATTTAATCTACCTTTATGAAAAGCTTCGTCAGCCGAAAAACTTTACTTCAGGTGCTATTTTGGTCAACCCTATGGGTTTTGCTTCCACTTCTGCTGTCGGGCAATTGGGAACTGTCAGAGCGAGCATCGGTTCGGGCAACCGTACTGTTTTTTGGGGTAGCCATTGTGGTTTTGATCAACTTGGAAGTTTTGCTACCCCGATTTTATTTTAAAAAACAGCAATTGATTTACTTGTTGCTGAGTTTCTTATTGGTCGCTCTTGTCCTTTACATCATAGAATGGGATCTCAGTCCGTGGGCCGAGCATTTCAAGCCCCGTGGAAAGCATCGGTCCCTTTCCGGGCGAAACAGCTCCATGTGGAAAACCATGCGCTTTATCAACACATCTATGCCCTATGTGACCGCATGGATTGGCAGTTCACTTATTGCCATTGCAGCTTTTGCCAACCGCAAGGAAAAGGAAATGATCCAATTGCAAAATGAAAAACTGGCCGCCGAGATGAAGTTTTTAAAATCTCAAACCAATCCCCATTTTCTATTCAATGCGCTTAACAATATTTATACTTTAACGGTAATCAAATCAGATGCCGCGTCGGAAAACCTCCTAAAGTTGTCGGATATGTTGCGCTACATGCTTTATGATTGTAAAGCAGAGAAAGTTCCATTGGCAAAGGAGTTGGATTATATTCGAAACTATATCGATTTGAAACTATTGAAAGACAGTGAGGGATTAAATGTAAAGGTTCATTTGGACGAAAGTCGCCCCGGACAAATGATTGCTCCATTGATTTTTATTCCCTTCATTGAAAATGCCTTTAAGCACAGCAAAATCGAAGATCTAGAAAATGGATGGATCGATATCACTCTAGATTTAGAGGGATCAAATTTGGCTTTCAAGGTGAAAAATAGTCTTCCCAAACAAAAATATACCAAAGATGCAGTTGGAGGAATTGGACTAGAAAATGTAAAACGACAACTAGAATTGCTTTATCCTGATCAACATCAATTGCACATCAATACCGATGATCAAATTTTTGCGATTCAACTTAAAATAAATCTTTAGATGACGACAAAGCAGCGTTACAATTGTTTGGTGGTGGATGATGAAGAGTTGGCCAGAACTTTATTGGATAATTACCTCCAACGCTTGCCCCATTTAGATTTGGTAGGGCAATGTAAAAATCCTCTCGAAGCGATGACCTATCTACAGGATGGCAAGATCGATATTCTTTTCTTAGACATCCAAATGCCCGAGCTGACGGGGATTGAGTTTCTCAAAACCATTCCCAATAAACCCCAAGTTATTCTGACTACGGCCTATCCCGATTATGCCTTAGAGGGCTACGCCCTGGCCATTACAGACTACTTGTTGAAACCCATCGGTTTTGATCGATTTGTCTTGGGGGTCAATAAAGCAGTTGACTTGATTCAACTCCAGGAGAAGGCCAGTCAGTCTGTCAAAATGCCTGCTGCAACTCCTGTTGCCAAAGACTATCTATTGGTCAAGGCGGATCACAAACTTCACAAAATCAAATTGTCTGACATCCTATACATTCAAAGCATGAGGGAGTACGTGGCCATCTATACACCGCAAGGCCGCTTGCTTAGCCTCAACTCACTCAAGAAACTCGATTTAGAATTGCCGACAGAGCAGTTTATGCGCATCCACAAATCTTACCTGATTGCCATTGATAAGGTCAGTACCCTGGAAGGGAATCTGGTACACATTGGTAAAGAAAAAATTCCGATTGGTGCCCATTACAAAGAGGCCGTCCTGCGGCGCATCTTTTAAAGGACGCAATTGACTGTGATTTTAGGGGGAAAACACAAAAAAAGCTAATGCAATAAATACCCTTCAGAGGGTATTAAAACTTCCCTGATTAATCGTATCTTTGATAATATCAAAGCACAATGTTTGATACACAGCGACTCACCAAAAGACACACTTTAACCCACTTGTTTCCTAATTTATTTCAATCACTAAGTTCAAAGTGCATCCCAATAGGTAGCGATTTAAGCTACTAATCCCTTGAACATTAGCACTTTTTTGGAGTTTTATTTTCCGATTCAAAGGTTTTCTGGTATTATCGTACGCAATGGTAACCATTCCTTGCGAATGCCAGGATCGAAAAGTAGGAACAATATATTTGTAAAACTCATCAATTAGGAAATAGGAGCATCTGCGCTCCAAAAATTGTCGTAATACTGATTTAAACAGTTTTTGTTGGCCTCTCTTTCCCTTGCAGGAGAGAGGCTTTTTTTGTTTGAGGTAGGTATTTTAACGTATATATATTTTTGCTATTTACCTGCTCGTACTTTTTTAGTATCTTTATGGCCACAACCAAAACTGATCCCATGACTAGATTTCTGCTACTCGCATTTATCCTCTCCCTTTGTATACCCCTCAGTGCTCAACAACTGCCCTTATTTACTCAATACGGCGAACAAGTTGGTCTAGTAAATCCTGCTGCAGTTAGCAATGATTTCCTACTGTACGAACACAATGTATCTTTTGGTGCTTCTTATCGTCGGCAGTGGCTGGGATTGGAGTCGGCCCCAAAGACGCAAAGTATTCGGGGGGAATACATTTTTGCGGACACCGAAGGCATTGGCCTAATTGCAGGAGGGCATTTAATCAATGATCAAACGGGCCCCACCGGATTCACTGGTATTTATGGCCGCATTGCGGGGATTTTTTCTGATGATCCCTATGATAGCGGTATATCTGCGGGCTTTAGTCTGGGTTTGGTTCAATATCGAGTAAACATTTCAGACATTAAGTTCCTGGAGCTCAATGATGTCTTGATTACAGAGGATCAAAGTCAGTTGTATCCCGATGTTGGCTTTGGCGTTTACGCTTATAAGCGTTTATCCGGAGGAGGCTGGTTGGACGATAGCCAGGTTTATGGTGGAATTTCCGTTCCCCAATTGTTTGGTTTGGACCTGGAGTTTAAAGACGACAATGATCAGTTTTTTACCAGAAGGCTACAACATTTCTACGGTTTACTCGGCCTAATCAAATACCTTGATGATGGCAAATACATTCAGCCAAGTATATGGGTCAAATACGTGCCCAATGTACCGGTGAACATCGATTTCAACTTTCGCTATCAGTTGGCCACCAATTTTTGGTTGGGAACTGGGGCTTCTACCGCCGGAACGGTTCATCTGGAAACTGGAGTCATACTCGGAGAAGAGGCGGGCTACGGCAATCATTTTAAAGTGGCTTATGGCTTTGATTATTCCTTCCGTACTTTTGGCCCCGCCGCTGGAACAACTCACGAAATCAATCTATTCTACAGCTTTGGCAATTATTAGTCAGGTGAAAAAATAGATTCCTTTTCTTGTATTTGTTGTTAAGCCATTTACCTTTTGCTGAAATTACAAAGTAGGACTACACAAGCTAAAAACCATGAAACAGAAGATGCTTCTAGCCATCTTGTTGCTATGGATTTTTTGGGTCCCCTCCACTTTAGCCAAAGAAAATTCCAACCAACCAGTATCGGCATCCCACAGTTTGGCCCCCATGATTCCCCTAAAGGCTACGGTAAGCAATGCAACTGTTTTTCCCAGTCAATCTTTTTGCGTCGATGTGAGTGTAAGTGATTTTACGGAGATTGTCAGTCTGCAATTTTCAATGGGCTGGGGCAATACTCACCTACAATTTGATTCAGTTGTAAATGTCAATTCTCCCTTTCCAGATGATTTACAATTTGGAACAAGTCTCACTGATGTTGGTTTACTGACGATCTCTGGGCAGCATCCACTTGAGCAAGGGACGACTCTAGTGGACGGAACTATTTTGTTTCGGCTCTGTTTTACGGTCATTGGACCCTTGGGGGATTGTACCGCTTTGGCCATCACGGGTTTTCCTTTGGGAATTGAAGTCACTCAGGAAGGATCTGCGGGAACGGATATTGGTTTAGATGCCCAAAATGGGAATATCTGTATCGTCGAACCTTTGCAGATACAAACCGATGCTTTAACAGCACTGGATTGTCAGTCGATTGATGCGGGATGGATTCAAACGCAAGTCAACGGTGGAAGTACGCCTTACACCTATCAATGGACCAGCTCAAATAATTTTACCTCAACCAATAACAATCTCACTCAGCTATCTCCGGGCCTTTACTTTCTGAGTATAAATGATGACTCCAATCCTCCTTTAGTCTATTTGGATACCTTTGAGATTACGGGTGATTTTGACCTGCCCCTAGTTAGCCTCAGTGCTTCTGGGACAATCAATTGTGTGGAGGTCAACAGTACGCTGACTGCGGAGGTCAATACCGATAACGATCCTTTTTTGTTGAGTTGGAGTAGTTTGGATGGTCAATTTGTCGGTGATACGGATGGCTTGGAAGTGCTCGTCGATGCGGAAGGGACTTATTGGTTAACGATTGAAAATGAAATCAACCATTGTAAGGATAGCGTCCATGTCTTTGTGGAGGCCAATTTGCTTTCTCCCGTTGCGGATGCTGGTCCTAGTGTTGGGCTCAACTGTGAACAAACCAGCTTTAGTCTGGGAGGAGGTAATACTTCCATTGGAGCAGCATTTTTTTATGAATGGACGACCTCGAATGGGCAACTGCCATCGATCAGCAATCAAAATGTATTGGAAATTAATACGGCGGGAAATTATCAATTGGTCGTAATTGACAGTTCTAACTTTTGTCGGGATACGGCTGCTGTTGTCGTTAATGAGAATTTTACTCAGCCCAATTTTATTTTATCTGGTGATACCTTGTTGAATTGTGAGCTCAATCAAATTGTGCTACAAGCTAGTTTGATGCCAACCAATCAAAATTTGAGCTATGTTTGGACGACTCCCAATGGACATTTTTTGACTTCAGCTCAGAATTTGGAAGTGTTGATTGACCAAGCTGGACTATATCAATTTGAAATTCAGGATAACGAAAGTTTGTGTCGGGATACCGGGCTTTGGGAAGTTCGTATAGATACTTTAGTTCCCATCGCAAATATTCTGGGAGACAGTGTCGTCAACTGTGTTGACTATCATTTAGATTTAGCCGCTCAGTCTATCCAAGGCGATAGTACCTGGCTTTACTTTTGGACAACCGATGGAGGAAATATTCTTACAGATCCTTTACAAAAAGAGGTGGAAATTACTGGAGCAGGGCCATATCAATTGCGAGTACGAAACCCAGAGAATGCTTGTGTCGATAGTAGTCTTTTCATTATCACCGAAGACAATCGTCACTTGCTTGCTGCAACAGAACCCAATCGCTCTCTTTGTGAAAGACAGACGAGCATCACTGCCAATTTACCAGAGGGCACTACCGGTTATTGGAAGCGCTTGGACGATGGTATTCTCTTTTCTCCTGATCAGCCCATTGCAGAAGTAGAAGATTTGATTGAAGGCAACAATGTATTGGTATGGACGCTGTCCACCCCTGTTTGCCCTGAATACGATGCGGATACTTTAACCCTAAATGTAGAGACATTGCCGCTTGCACAAGATGATGTGTTTGGCCTACCTCCGCTCAATCTTCCACAAAATATAAACGTGATTGCCAATGATGGAATCAACGTAACAGAAAATTGGCAGTTCAATCTTTTGTCTTCTCCTTCCTTTGGCGATCTAAGCGAAGTAGTTCCGGGAGTGTTGAGTTATAGTAATCCCAATTTAGAATTGGGTACGCTTGATTTTGACTACGAATTGTGCAACAGTTTTTGTCCCGAACTTTGTGATAGTGCCAAGGTCCTACTGACCATTCGTCCTGAATTATTGCTGGACAGTACGCTTGTGATTCCCAGTGGAATTACTCCCAATGATGATGGGATCAACGATCAGTTTGTTATTCCCTTACTGGAACCCTTGGGGAGCCAGTATTCCGAAAATGAATTGATTGTTTTTAATCGCTGGGGAGATGTCGTCTATCGAGCAAAGCCCTATTTAAACAATTGGATGGGGCAGGGGCCATCTGGTACTCTATTGCCTCAAGGGACCTACTATTACTTGCTTCGTCTGTCCTTAAGTCAGGGCCTCCTCTATCGAGGCGAAATTACGATTTTAAGGTGATGTTGATGATTTTGTTTTGTAAGTTATTGATTATTAAAGAATTATAAGATGAGTGTGGCTCAAGAATTTTGAAGCATAAGTTTGAAAATGATGTTTTGGTGCTCGTTATATATCTAACCAAACAATCATAATTTATTT
>JBCCSR010000103.1:0-9978 GCA_039199865.1 Bacteroidota bacterium | reverse complement strand
GGTGGTTAAATAAAGCCAATCCTTACATCGACTTTAATGGAGTGATGGGATCACACAACTATGGGAAAGGTAAGCTCGTAGAACAACTAAAACAATTTCCCAACAAAGTATTGATCATTCACGGAATTGGAGATTTCATCAACCTGACCAATCCCCTTTTCAATCATGATCTGTTTCCCAATTCTGAGCTAAAAATCATTCAGGATGCGGGGCATATGATGTCTATTGATAGCAAAGCAGAATATTTCGATGCCATCAATGCATTTCTCAATCGGGAATGATGCCTCCAAAAAGGTTGGTGGATCATTTTTTAGTACCATCTGCCAAATACCTGTCATTTTCGACATTTCCTTCTTCCCCGCATACTAATCCAAAATTCCCCCCCGTTATAGGGACTCATTGTGGGTACACTTGCCACCGTACCTCAACACATTGTAAAAAAATTGACTTTACAATGTACTCAATAAACAGAAAGCCTGATTCGATTTTATGAATTGAAAATTTACCCGTCTAGTAGGTAGACCATTACGTCACGAAAACACCCTTTTGACAAGTTCTAGCCTGTGTTGCCAATTTTGATTGATCAGAAGAAATCGTTCTACCTGCTTCGTACAACAGCCTAATTTACCCTGTGCTTGTTTTTTATTTTTTTCAATCTTAAAATCATGCAAAATGAAGCGACTACTCATCCTGATCTTCTTTAGTTTCCCTCTGATTACCTCCGCTCAAAGTCTTGAACTCGGTCTCATGCTCGGTGCCTCCGGCTATCAAGGAGACCTGAGTCCTTCAACGAATATTACGAGTACCTCTGGCCTCCACCCCTCTATTGGCTTTTTTGGCCGCATCAACAGAAATCGACTATGGTCCTATCGATTGAGTTTTTCCTATGGAGTCGTCTCTGCCAATGATGCCGATGCACAGGATGAAAGTCGTCGAAGAAGAAACTTAAATTTCCGCTCCAAAATTCTGGAATTGGCACTCACCGGGGAACTCAATTTCTTGGGTCGGGACCGACGATTGAGTCCTTACCTCTTTGGGGGAATTGCCCTGTTCAATTTCAATCCACAAGCAGAATATCAAGGCCGTCGGGTAGATCTTCAACCGCTGGGTACGGAAGGACAAGGATTAGACAACTTTCCAGATCGATACAATAGAGTACAATTTTCAATACCGTTTGGCATCGGTTTAAAATTTGCCATCAACGATCGCCTCAATCTCGGGGTAGAGATTGGCTTACGCAAAACGTTTACGGATTATCTGGATGATGTCAGTGGTACTTATGTCAACTACAATGAATTGCTGGCCGCTAATGGCCAATTGTCTGCTGACTTGTCGAACCGAACGGGTGAATTTTTGGGTACCGATCCCTTACAATTGGAAACGGGTACGCGAAGGAGAGGAAATCCTGATAGTAAAGATTGGTATTTCATCAACGGAGTGACGCTTTCCTACAGCTTATTTGATGACAAAAATAGTTGGGGAGGAAAACACGGTAAGAAGCAGTTGGGCTGTCCTTTTCAATAGCTATTTTGAAAGTCTAACTCTGGGGCTAAAGATCGAGCTCCATCGTATCAAACAAAGGACGATGGAGCTCGATCCAATTTAAGCCTTTTGCATGGATTCTTAGCGTTTTGAGATGCGGTTATTGCTGATGATCCGCTGTGCTTTTGACTTGAATCGTTTGACATCCTCCCCTCTCAGCTTGCTGTGCTTGGTCTTTCGCCCCTGAACACGTGCGCGCCACTTTTTCCAATTCTTTAGCTCCATCTGATGCTTCATCAATTTGATGACTTCATGCTCCTTGAGCCCAAATTGTACCTCTATGGCCTCAAAAGGGGTGCGATCCTCCCAAGCCATACCGATAATCCGGTCGATGTCTATTTCGGTCAATTGGTATTTGTCAATGATTTTCATACTATTTTTAGGAACAGCCTAAACCCTACAATGTTTATCTTCCGCTTTAGAATTCCTGCGATCTCGTTTATGCTTTCGCAAAAAACGAGTAAATTGCCTTCATGTTTTCCTTTTTTAGAAAAAAGCAATTCGTGCATCGGACTTATGGTCATTTAAAAGTAGATATGCACTCCCATCTCCTTCCTGGCATCGATGATGGGGCCAAAAATGTGGAAGATTCCCTTGCAATGATCCGACAATTGATGGCGCTAGGTTATCAAAAGATCATTACGACCCCTCATATTCATAGCGATTATTATCCCAACACACCGGAAAACATCCAATCTGGCCTGGCCCATTTGCGGGAAGCACTAAAAAAGGCTGCTATTGAAATTCCCATTGAGGCCGCAGCGGAATACTATGTAGATGAATATTTTGAAGATTTATTGCGTCAAGAGGCTCCACTGTTGACCTTGCCCGACAAACATGTCCTGATTGAAGTCTCCATGTTGGCACCCAATCGAAAGTTACCGGAAGTCATCTTCCAACTCAATTTGCAAGGCTATCAACCCATCCTAGCCCATCCCGAACGCTACGTTTATTATGGCAATCAATTGGAACAATTTTCCACCTTTAAAAATATGGGCTGCTTACTCCAACTCAACTTGCTTTCCCTGACCGGTTATTACGGAAAGGCGCAAAAAAAACTGGGGCTCCAACTTTTGCAAGCCGGTTTGATCGATTTTGTTGGTACAGATTTGCACCACGAGCGACAAGCTCAAATTCTGGAGAAGGCACTCGCCGACCATACAATGCTCCAACAACTCAATGGTCCGATTTATCGCAATGCCAATTGGGAAATAGATTGATCAGTGATGATCGACCCGAAATGGATGGAGAACCTATTGAAAATCCGTTCAACGGTTGAATTGTCAAACAGATTTCGTCAATTTAAGTAGGCATCATTCAAAGTGGAACAATTGGGGATAACCCGACAATATTATTCCACGGCCAAGCAATCCATGGATGCTTCCAGCTCAACCTGTGGTATCAAACGCATACATCAACTATTGAAAAACAAGATTCAAAACCGCAAAAGATTTGGACCGCCTTTCGAGGCCATGGAAATACTTGTCGGCATCCTCCTCCTGTCCTTGGCATTATATATTTATGGATTACCGCTGTATGAATCCGTATGCTTTATTGCTGCAATTGCAATCTTCACACCTCTATTTTCTACCAATCTATTATTTGTCTTCTACTGGATTAAATATCCAAGCTCAAGAAAAAACGTCAAGCCAAATGAAACCTTGATCAGAAGTATTGCCTTTGCAATTGGGATACTCATTTGTTATTATTACATCAACCCGTATATTAATGTACTAACTTTCGTCCTAACAATTCTTGTGCTTATCGTGGTACCTTTATATGACAAATGAATCTCCTCGGTAAGCCCCGAGGTATCACCGCACTATCAGAGCCACGTACTCAATAGTGGGTGGGGATCAAAATTGTGTCTGAGCAGAGCACGTTCATTTTGACAAGCATTTTGGGTGCTGCTTTATTGCAAGGCCATTTTAGAAAAAGAGGGAAAAGCCACAATAAACCATCTCCATTCTTCTTCTAAAACAAGGCTAGATTGATTCTTCTAACTGCAAGCAAGCGTCTAATTGCTCCGCTAGTCCTTCCACTTCGGGTTCTTCAAACAAACTAATGTGATGGCCAGGGACTACGTGGATATCCAGTCCTTTTTCCGCCAATTTATTCCACTGTTCCAAATGAAATTTTTTGTCTGGCCTATCGGCAAATTCCTGACTACGGATGAAAGTGATCTTACCAGCAAAAGCCTTCCAGGTATATTTTTTATACATCTGATTGAGTGAGTCTACCAAATTGAACAACTGCATTTCCGCATCACTTCTCTGGGCTCTACGTTTTTTTTGCCTTCTTTTCCAACGATTATTCAGTTTTTTAGTGATGCCTTGCCAATCGCCATTGCGCAACATATTGGCAAATCTGCGGACCGTCTTCCGTTCTCCATTTGGTGAAACGGGTACTAAATGTCTTGGCCCGGAGTCAACGATAAACAATTCGGCTACCTCTTCTCCACTCGCCTGCAATTGATTGGCTACTTCCAAACCAACGGCATTGCTAAAGCAGGTCCCCAATAAATGATAGGGACCTTTCTCCTGTACACTGCGGATCTCCGAAATATAATCCGCAGCCATTGCCTCAATTGAAGCATACGCCGACTGCTCTCCTTCTCCCCCTTTGGGCTGTAAAGCATAAATGGGTTGCTCCGGATGAATGTGCTGTGCCAAAGCCTTGTAGAAAAATACATGTCCACCACCTGCGTGAAAGCAAAAGAGTGGCTTTCGCTCACCGGTAATTTTGAGAGGTACCAGGGAAGACCAAGTCAATCCACTGGTCTTGTTTTCTAAAAGCTGAGCCAAGGCCTCAATGGTCGGATGCTCAAACAAACTAACGACGGGTAAACTTTGTCCAAATTCTTTTTCAATAGCAGCAAATAACTGAATGGCCAAAATCGAACGACCACCAATTTCAAAAAATGGATCGCGCACACCGATGGGATGACGCCCCAACAATTTTTCCCAAATCTTAGACAAAGCCAATTCAATCGGATTTCGAGGAGCCAAATAACTTTGTTCCTCATCAACTATTGTGACCTGCTGGACATCAGCAGATGCAGCGGAGACCAAAGGCAATGCAGCAATTTGGTCAACAAGCTGTTGTACATTTTGATTGGCTCCTTCTAAAACGACTGCCACAAGTGCGCGCATTTCTTTTTCTAACCATTGAATCTGCTGGGGTGAAAATGAGGCGGCATCAAAGCGCAAATCAAAGGCGATCTCAGCCAATGGATTCACCCGCAAGGTCAATGGATAATTGCTGGTAAAGTCTCCAGCAAAGTCTTCGATTTCGATTTCGCCAATCGCCAAGCCATCTTTTAAAAAATTACCAAAAACAAAAAGGCTGTCGAACAACTCCGTTGATTTTGGCCAATTGATCCATTCTTTAATCTGTGACTCCGTTACGTATTCAAAAGGACGTACCTTTGATTCATGACTTTGTAGGGCTTGCAACCATTGATCAATTGTGGTGGTAGCGGACCAGCTGATTCGATTGGGCAGTACATTCATAAACAAACCCGTCATGAGTTCGATGCCCGGAAACTGAACAAAGCGACCAGAGACCGTCACCCCAAAGGTGACATCATTGCACTCCATTTGTTTACCCAATAGCAAAGCCCATAGTGCTTGCAATAAAGTCGGCAGGGCAATTCGCTTTTCTCGCCCCCATTGACGAAGGGCCTCCGATTGTTGGGCGTCTATATGGAAATGATGATCTTGAAAAGTAATGGATGGGCCGGTCCGTTCACTACTGGGAGCCAGGAGTTGAGCTTGGGTATACCCTTTGAAATGCGCCTGCCAAAACTGTTGCACCACCTCTTCGTTTTGACGGCCCAACCAAGAAAGATAAGTCGCATAGCTTGGCAATGGCTCCAAGGGAGCAATCTGCCCTACTCTTTTTGCATGGTATAGATGCAATACATCTTTTAACACGATACCACCAGACCATCCATCTAATAAAATGTGATGGCAAGTCCAAGATAAATAGTAACGATTTTCTGCCAGTTGAATCAAAGACATTCGAGCTACCGGAGCCTTTGTCAAGTCAAGTGCCAACTTTCGATCGTCTTCATTCAACTTTGCTAAAGCGGCAACTTGCTCCTCAACACTTTGTTTTCTCCAATCGTAAAAAGTCCAAGGCAAATCAACGTGATCTTCAACAACTAATGCTGGAACCGATCGATCCGTCCAATCAATGGCGCTCCGCATGACCAAATGTCTTTGACAGGCCTCCCGCCAAGCGTCCTGAAATAGTTCTTTGTCAAGTGTTGCTCTGAGGGTAAAATTGAGTTGTAGAAATCCTTCATCAACTTCAGCACGTAAATGATGCATCAACAGGGCTTGCTGCATTTGATTGAGGGGATACGCTCTTTGTTCTGGCATTTCAATTAAGGTTGAGGTATTTTCCTTACGGTCCGATTGCTCAATGGCTTTTGCCAAAGC
This sequence comes from Bacteroidota bacterium, assembly GCA_039199865.1. Taxonomy (GTDB): domain Bacteria; phylum Bacteroidota; class Bacteroidia; order Chitinophagales; family Saprospiraceae; genus JALZUU01. The sequence goes on along the minus strand of JBCCSR010000103.1, from coordinate 3,991 downwards.
CGCCACAGTTTGATGATCATACAATTGATCCGGACGAATATTCAGTTCTGCTTTTCGAGCTTGGGCAATAATTTGGATGCTCAAGATGGAATCTCCACCAATGGCAAAAAAGTTATCTTGGATGCCAATTTTTTCTTTTTGTAAAACGGACTCCCAAATGCTAAGCAATTGTTTTTCTAGGTCTGTTTCAGGTGCAACATAATCACGATCTGTGGCCAGATCTATTTTCTTGGGTGACGGCAAGGCTGCTCGATTGACTTTTCCGTTAGGCAAACGAGGAAATTCGTCAAGCACTATGGTGGCTGACGGCAACATATAGTTGGGCAAACTTTGTTTTAAAAAACTCGATAAATCGGATTGATCCAAGTCGCCTTCCGGTAAAACATAAGCCAGCAGTCGCTGCGCAATAATCTGCCCCGCTACATTCTTTTCTTTTTGCACGACAATTAACGCATCGTTTACTGGGGGATATTGTAGCAAAACTTCACGAATGCCATCCAATTCAATGCGAAATCCTCTAATTTTCACCTGCTGATCTGCACGCCCCAGAAAGTCAATCACACCATTGGCTCGATATCTGGCCAAGTCACCCGTTTTGTAGATTCGCTCCCCCTCATCCTTCCGAAAAGGATGAGTTAAAAACTTCTTTGCCGTTTGTTCAGGTCGATGCAAATATCCTTTAGCAACACCTGCCCCACCGACGTACAACTCTCCGACTACTCCTACGGGAACTGGTTGCAACTGCTCGTCCAATATATAATTTTCAACGTAGGGGATGGGCCGACCGATGGGTACTGCTCGCTGCGCATCTTCTGCTTGAATCTGATGTGCCGTACACCACACCGTTCCTTCCGTCGGTCCGTATTCATTAAATAAATTGGTGAAAGGAATTTGCTGAAAGTGAAGCTTGACCAAAGCAGAAGAACAAGCTTCTCCCGCAACCATCACGGTGTTTAAACTTTGTAGCTGTTGTAAGGGGGCATGCTCCAGTAAGACGGAATAAAGAGAAGGCAGCAGCAGGGTGTGTGTGACCTGATGTCGGGCAATCAGTACGGCTAGGGCATCCAAGTCTTGCTCGATTCGTTTTCTTGGCAACAATAAAGTACCCCCACTACAAACCGACCAGAAAATTCCCGCCACGGAGCTATCAAAAGAAAAAGAAGACAAGAGCAAAAAACAACCTGGCTGATCAGGGTAGAAATGAAAACGAGCCACCGTAGAGTGAATCAGGTTGCCATGTCGGATGGCTACGCCCTTGGGCTGTCCGGTACTTCCCGAAGTATAAATAATGTAGGCTAAATCTTCCCGTTCGACCTGAGGCCAATCGAAATTTGAAAGCACCCTTTCTTGTTCAATTGGAATGCTGGCCACTTGGGCCTTGGTCAAGGTAAAATCAAGCGCTTTTTGTACCACAACCATTTTTGCTGCGGCATGATCCAACATGTAAGTGATTCGCTCTTCGGGGTAATCGGGATCAAGCGGTAAGTAGGCTGCACCCGATTTTAAAATGCCCAATATAGCCACCATCATTTCCACTGATCTCCGACAATAAATGCCCACAAAATCTCCCTTTTGGATTCCGTTTTCAATGAGTTGATAGGCCAGTGCGTTGGCCTTTTGGTTGAGTTCTTGATAAGTCAGCTGATCTTCTTCGTAGATAACAGCAACACGATCTGGCTTTTGCGCAGCATGCTGTTCGATCAACTCATGAATGGAATGGACCTCTGGTAAAGGCGCCGTATTTCGATTCCAATCTTCCACCACTTCTTTTTTCTCCACATCACTCAACAGAGAATAACTGCTAATATTTTGCTGTGGATCGACAACAATTTGCTCCAATAAAAATTGTAGATGCTGTTGCATTCTTTGGATCGTCGCTGCTTCAAATAAATCACTGGTATATTCAAAAATAGCCTCAAGGTGATCGTTGTGATCGATGATAAAAAGGCTCAAATCAAACTTGGAAATTTCTAAATCGATACTGGAGTCTTCCAGTAACAGCTCCTCAGAGAAATGATTTTGCGTCAATGCTTTATTGTACAAAAACATCACTTGAAAAAGCGGATTGACGGCTCCACTCCGATCGGCGTTGAGCCGACGAACTAGGGTTTCAAAGGGAACATTTTTGTGCGCGAAGGCATCTATCGTCGTTTGTTTGAGTTGTTCAACCAATTGGAGGAAGGAAAGATCTTCCGACAGGTCGGATCGTAAAACTAGGGTTTCATTAAAGAAACCAATGAGCTTTTCCAGGCTCGTTTGATCCCGATTGGAAAAAGGTGCTCCGACCAATACATCCCGCTGGCCAGTGTAACGATACAAGAGGATTTTAAAAGCCGCCAGTAAAACCACAAACAAGGTCGCACTGTGTTCTTGACACAAGGCTTTGAGCTGTTTTGACAATGTTGGTGAATAAGCATGGGCAAGTATTCCTCCTCGATAAGTGGGTCGATCAGGTCGGGCATAATCCGTCGGTAAATCGAGCATTGGCAATTCACCTGCCAACTGCTTTTCCCAGTAGGCCAAATCGGCATCTTTTACCTTTTGTTGTCGTTGCCAATAGGCATAATCGAGGTATTGAAAAGATAAAGGCTCCAATTGAGGCGGCTCCTGTTTGATCAAAGCGGTATAAGCAGCAGCCCATTCGCGATTTAAAACGCCCAGCGACCAACGGTCGCCAATGATATGATGAATGGTGAGAACGATCACATGATAATCTTCTTCTAGTACAAATACGCGGATTCGAATCAGGGGCCCTTCGGACAGATCAAAGGGCTTGGTACTGTTCGCTTTAATCTCTTGCTCAATTTGCTTGCTATGTTGGGTTTTATCAAGGGTACGAAAATCTATTACTTCCCATGGCGTCTCCAGCTCCGGGTGGATGACCTGATGCAAAGCTCCGTTGTTTTCGCGAAAAGTCGTTCTTAAAATGGCATGCCTTTGCAGGATTGTTTGCCAACTTTTCTGTAAAACACCCAAATCCATTGGTCCTCGTAGTGCGTAGCGATGCGCATAGTGATAAAACGGATTTTCCGGATGCAGCTGTTGCAAAAACCACAAGCGTTGCTGGCCATAGGATAGCAATGCAGGGCTTTCGGCTGGCTTGGGACCAATCCCCACGGTACTCTTTTTTGTTGCCCCTTTTTTCCGCTTGAGCCACTGTTGGAGTGATGTCTTTTTTTGGGAAGGGGTTTTATCCGGAGACATGAGCTGAAAATTAGAAATTCATTAATAAAATTGACTGCTAGGTTTATCCACCAAATATGGCTCGGTAGGCCATCCAAAAATATTTACCAGCTGGTAAATCTACTTCGAACATTCGCTCTATAAACCAATAAATTGAAATGATGATCAACACCACTGAACCATAAGTGACGATTTTGGGATATAAATTGACCCGACGCAATAAATACAAGAAGGGAAAGATCATACAAATGATCAGTAGCTGCCCTAGCTCAACACCGATGTTGAAGCCCAACAGAGACAAAACCATATAATCGCCACTCAAGCCCTTTTCTCCCAACACACTCGCAAAACCGAAGCCATGAAACAAACCAAAACCAAAGGCAATGACCCATTCTCTACTCTTAAAAATCGGAGTAATATTGTGTACTGCAGCCAAGGCAATCGAAATGGCAATGATGGACTCTACGAAGCGCGAGCCAAGATTGATGTATCCCAGTGCAGCCAAGGCCAGAGTAATGGAGTGAGCAATGGTAAAGAAAGTAATGATTTTGACAATGTAAAGAAAAGCAGGGCTAAACTTGGCCACGGGCATCCAGCTCTTGGAATATTCCGGTCCAACTTCCAAAACCGTAGTCATGTCCGTGAGCTCATCTCTTCGACGAACCACCGCTGGTAAAATCAAAGCCAAAATAAACAGAATGTGATCCAACCCAATCCAGATGTGCCAAACCCCCAATTTGATCAAGGCCCAAAAGCCTTTCCAAATCGAAGCATCTTTCAAATCCAACTGTTGCTGTTCTTCCCCCGG
>JBCCSR010000102.1:0-10039 GCA_039199865.1 Bacteroidota bacterium | reverse complement strand
TTGAGGGGAAATGATCATTCTTCGACCATCATTGACGATAGAGGGCGTCAAAAATAACATGGGAATATTCGCCTGGCGCTCCGCCTCCCGATAGTCGCCAATCGTTTTAGACAAGACTCCTTTGGTATTTTCGTTGAGCTGCTTTTCAAAAATATATCCTCGATCCTTTTTGTAGGTATGGCCCCCAACCTCAAAGTTGATCCAGGGAAGAAAGAGATCATTGGAGACAATAGTAAAAACGAGCGAGTTCAGCAAATCCTTGGCGACATAGTCGATGTACAAAGGATCATGAATATTGATTTTGGCTCCATTTTGCTGTTGAAAATACAGTTCCCGCAAATAAGCCGTACCAATGAGTCCACCGGAAGCGCCAGTGATCAGAGTAGTTCGACGAAAGAGGTCTCCTTGCATCAGGCTATCTGTTTTCTGTAAAACCTGCATGCTCCAAACGGCAGCTTTCATCCCTCCTCCACTGACACAGAGAATAACCATTTTGGGTTTTTCGACTCCGGAAGCCACCTGCTTTTGATGCCAACGATTGAGAATTGCTTCCGTCTCTTCTCGATCCTTTTGCTGGTTTTCAATACTACAAAGTTCCTCCAAATTGGCATAGCTGTAATCAGCCATAGTCGTCTTATAATTCAATCCATAGGCCTTGTTTTTATGATTGAACATGTCGTAGCTGGTGATGTAATTGATTCCCACCAAAATAACGATCAAGATGCTGATCCGCCAATTGTCAAACCAATAAGAAATGGCTCCGGTAATGGCCACCAAAACGCTGGCTAAGATACAAGCACTGGCAGCTGCCGGAATTCGGAAATAAGGTTGATCGATCAAATAACCTAGCGTCACCAAAACCACCAGACCAAACAGTTGTACAATCAGTGCATTGACGTGGTTTTGCTTAAAGACCGCCAACAGGATCGCAGGATCATAATGGGTGACAGATCGAACCAACCTAGGGCGTAATGATTCGGTCAAATAAGTATCCACTCTCCATTGGCTAACACCAGTTTCGGCCACTTTCAAATCGGTAACATTACGTCCAGGAGTAAGACTGCGCACAAGGTGAGGGGGACGATTCTTTTTGGGTTTGCGAAAGTGCGAAATGTCTTTATTGGTCAACTGAAAATAAAGCGCACTCAATAAAATGAGTACAATCACTCCGACAACAAAACCCATACAATTGGTAAAAACGATTTTGGTGGGCCAATATTCATTAAAGCGTTGAAAACGAATGGTATGTCCCAGATAGAGTACAAAAAAGCTAAAAGGAACGATAAAGTTATTGAGACAAAACTTAGTGAAAGGTCGAGCGAGGGAAGCAAGGAAAGGAAATTTTGAAGCTTCTAGCAAGTAGGTAGTCAAATTCCAGGTAATGAAAAAACCGCCAAAGGCCAAACCGAGAAAAAAGAAGCTGAAGAAATTGACTTCTCCCAAATATTCTGGCGCCAAAAACAAATAATGCACCCCAAAGAGCCGGGCAATTGTCCCCGTCATTAGAAGCGTCATTAAAACCCAAATTCCAATCAACAACAAATTGCTGCGCAAATGAAGAATGAGTAATTGAACGGGGAAGGAATAAAATATGTCATTGATCCACTTCCTCATCAGACTCTATTTGCTTGGTAACCCGTATGAGTTCGATTTTGGTATCACTGACCAATTCAAGACCAAAACGATAACCATCCAATTCGATGACTGCTCCTTGTTCTGGAATGGTCGTCGTCGTCATGACCAAATAACCGGAGAGGGTGTGATAATCGCCTTCCGGAAATTGTAGGTCTTCGTATTTTTCGTTCAAATAACTGATCTCCAAGCGTCCTGAAAAAAGATATTCTCCTTCTTCTACGATCGTTTCAATGTATTCTTCCTGATCGTGCTCGTCTTCGATTTCGCCAAAGATTTCTTCCAAGATATCCTCTAAAGTAATAATGCCCGCAGTACCACCAAACTCATCGACTACACAGGCAATATTGATCCGCTTTTTGATAAATAGATTCATCAAGGCCCTGACCCGCATCACTTCGGGAACAATGGGGATGTCCATGATAATCTTTTCAATTGAAGTGGGTTCGTCCAACAGTTGTTGATGATGAACATAGCCCATTACATTTTCAATATCGCCATTGATGACAATAATTCTGGAGTGGGCACTGTCCATGAATACCTGTCGCAATTCTCCCACCGTCGCTCCAACATCTATGGCGGCAACCTCCGTACGGGGCACCATACATTCCCTGACTTTCACTTTCTTGAGGTGTAGCGCCTTTTCAAACAAATTCGTATCGATTTCCTCCTCTGACTCAATTCGCGTATCCTTGATAAAATTTTCCAAGTCCAATCGCGTAATCACATTTTGTACCTCCTCTACCGGTGTTTTAAAAAAAATGCGGAGTACAAAGTTGGATAGGCTGGTCATCATCAGAGAGGGGACCAATAGCAAAAACTGAAGGATGCGAATGGGGATGGCCAAAAAATAGAGCAACTGATCGGCAAATAGGCTAAAAAAGGTTTTGGGTAAAAACTCTCCAAAGATGAGTACGATGATGGTTAAGAGGACAGTATTGATAAGCAAAAGTGCCGGAGAGGATTCCGCAAAAAGGCTGTAATGATCAATGAATAAATGCTCGAGCGGCTTACTGGCCAAGGTGGTAAAGATTACGAGCGCAATGTTATTGCCCACCAACATCGTAGCCAAGAATTCGGCGGGTTTCTCATAAAAGTTGGCCAGAATGGTTCCCGAACGAGAGCCTTTCTTTTTTTTCAACTCTACTCGCAATTTGCTGGCGGAAATGAACGCAATCTCCGTTCCGCTAAATAATGCAGACAACAATAGAAAAACAAAAATGGCAAATAATTCCATAAACGATTAGGAGCTGTGGAGAATGACTAGCCTAGCGAGCAAACAAAATAAGAGAATTGAGGCTCTTTTTCAAATTCAAGCAGCTTCTCATTCTTAAGACAGGAGATTTTGGGCCAGAAAGATTATTCCAGACCCTCTACCTTCATTTCGCCAATCAACTGAGTAATTTCCCAGTGATTGAAATCCTGATCTGCCACAAAACCATAGCCGTAAAGGATTTCTTCGGCACTGGTTATTCTGACAAATCGTTTGGTGTATATCTTTTTCTTTCGATCATCCCAAATTAATTCATCCGTTTCCAAGCGCTCTCCTTTTCCACTTTGCCAGACCACACTGTCTCGTACAATGACTTCATTTTTGCTTTCATAGCGCAAAGCATATTTCGCCGTCAATTTGTTGCGAGAAGGACGAGTATTGTTCATAAACTCTACCAAAATACCGTCGGGAAACTCTTCGTGAGGAATGGCGTTTTCAAAATGGCGCAACATCCGTGGTCCACTTACCCGAACTTGAACCACTGCCGAATCACTGTACAAGAGTTGTACATCATAGGCCGTCTCCACTTTTACCTGTTCCTGCGAAAACAAGCGATCAATTTCTTCCAAATCGTTTTCACAAGATATTAGTCCGATCAGAACTAGGCCCAGAAGATAGATAGATAGTTTGTTCTTTTTCATTTTAGCTGAGTAATATCTTCCTCAAATAAAATCCATTTTTGCTTGAAACAAGCGAGTTCTTCCAATGCCCCGAGACACCTGGGTGACGCTTGCTTTCTTTTAAACGTCCCATGCGGGTCTAAGGTTGCTTCATCCAGTAGGATATACTGCGTTATTTGATGATCGTAATGTCTCCTTCGTATTCCAAGGTTTCCCCATCAATAAAATCGACCACCAGATAATAGGCAAATACATCGGGAGGCAGTACCTGTCCTTTAAAAAGTCCATCCCAACCAAAGCGTTCCTCATTCAAAGGGATGTTGCGCGCTTCATAGACCACTGCTCCCCAACGATTGAAAACGCTCAACTGGCGAATTTGACTTGCTGCTGGTCCGGCAAAGGCCGTAAAAAAGTCGTTGACGCCATCAGCATTGGGTGAAAAAGCATTGGGTACATACACTGGACGAACTTTCAAAACAGATACCATAATCGAATCTACCGCCGTACAACCCGTTTCATCCGTCACCGTTACTTGGTAAATGCTAGTGTTCGGAGCAAGCGCTTCTACTCTGGGGCAATCCTCACAATTCAAATCGGCGACGGGCGACCATTCATAAGTTACGGGACGGAAAAAGGGAAAAACGACAGTATTAATCGATACTGGAAAGCCCAATTCTACGGTAGTATCTCTCCCTGCATCAACAATTAATTCCGCTGGTTCGGTGATGGTGGCCATTACTGAAGCCGTACAACCCAACTGGTCTGCAACAATAATCTCATAGGTTCCCGCGCTTACATCTCGAAAAGTCGTATCCTGCTGAAAAGTTATTTCATCATCTATACTGTATTGATAACCCGGATTGCCTCCCGTCCCTAAAACCGTAATGCTCCCCGAGGTGTCGCCAAAACACAGTACATTTTCTACATTGACGACCTCCAAAAACAATTCGTCGGGTTGCGTAATCGCAACGCTTCCGGTAGTCGAACAACCATTGCCATCTGCCACCGTAACACGATACACACCAGGCTCTAAACCCGTAGCAATCGAATCTGTTTGCAGGGCTGGATCGTCCCACAAATACGTATAATTTCCCACTCCTCCACTAGGACTCACCTCGGCAATACCGTCTCCTTCTCCAAAGCAGCTGACATTGATGGGGTTGGTAGCCACCGCAACGGGACTTGGAGGCATGACCACGACCAGGGTATCTCCCATACAACCTGCCGCGTCCTGAAAGGTCACGTTGAAGGTCCCGGCATTTAGCCCAGTCAATAAATTAGTGCTGACAAAACCGTTGCCATCGTTGTAGTCAAAAAGATAAGGTGGAGTTCCATTGGATACGGTAAAAGATACTTGTCCATCAAAGGTATCGAAACAGGACGGAGGAGTCACCACCGGTAAATTCGAGTCCAAAACCAATTCTAATTCTCTAACATCATAATCGATGACTTGCTGACAATCATTGGCATCTTGAACCGTCACGGTGTAAATACCGACCCCAATATCCAGCAGCGTATTATCCGAGGTAAAGCCACTTCCCCAGTTGTATTGGTAAGGGGGAATCCCGCCACTGACATTTAGAATAATGCCGCCATCAAGGCCCCCCATACACTGAGGCATAATAATTTCTTCCTGCACGTTGATCCCCAAAGGGGCACCGATGGAGTAGGTAATGACCGTATCACAGGTCGCCTCATTGGTAATGGTGACTTGATATTCTCCCAAAGCCAAACCCATAATATCTTCACTCGTTGCTCCGGTGCTCCAAAGATACGTATGCCCAGGAGCATTGCTACTCACAGTCAAATCAATGGCCCCATCAGGAATAGTGGGACAAAGCAGTTCTGTCAGTTGGGCATCTACCGTCATATTGTTAATGGCAGTACAACAAGGCTCCACCTCGATATTCAAGACAGTCGTAAGCTGGCAGCCCAAGTCGGTCCCCACAGTTAAAGCGATAAATTTGGTTCCGGGGCTATCCCAAGCGACTACGTGTGGACCAGCGACATTGGCCGTTGCCGGATCAGCGCCAAGACCAAAATTCCATTGCCAGTTGGTAATGTTTCCCAGCTGAAAAATGGAAGCATCCGTCAAGGTCAATTGCTCTCCAAAACAGACGGTAGGCGCGCTGGCTTGAATGATTGCCTGGGGGCCTAAAAATTCACCATCTCCCCCAAATTCAATAGCAAAACCGTTCCCTGTGTTTGAAAAGTTATTGATCATTAGGGCATAGGCTTTTCCTTCTTCCATCATGATGGGGGCCAAAAAACTATTTTGCGTGGGATTGCTACAACCAGAAGGCTCCGAAAGATCGGTCTCTCCTACGCGGAGCCCCGTTGGTCCCAAGCAGGGACTTGGAAAGTTGACGGGAAAATCGCCAGAGGCCATACACCGTAGCTCCACCTTATCATCGCAGTTATTGACACCGCTTGGCAACTCATACAAGATAAAATCAAGATCATCAGAAATATTCAAAGGGCTGATGACAAAAGTAAGAGAGCCATCATTGGCGGCAATCCAGGAAAACCAGGTAGAGTTGGCCTCTGAACCCGCACCAAAACCTCCTAGACAGGAAGAATTCACCGCTTCGAGCGGATCATCACCCGAACCAATCACCTGCTGAACGACGAAGGAATTTTTATCACACAAAACGGAAGCATCTACACAATCGGAGCCCGGTAAAACGGGTGGATTAAAATTGTCTACGCAAATCTGAAAAGTCCCATTGTTTCCACTAGCGGCCTGTACCCGTAAATAATAGGTTTGACCAACGACAATTCCCCCTTGATACAATTCAATAATATTGGCCTCTTGGATGGAGTTCGCACATTCCAATTCATTGAGTGTTCCCAAGCAATTGCCCTGATACAGGGCAGCTTGTGGATTGACCAAGGTCCCACCGGGAGCGATACTCGTATTTCCCTTGACGGTGATGACCACATCCGTGGCAATGGCAACAAAAGAAAACCAAACATCGTCTTCTGTTCCAGCAAAACAAGAAGCGGGGCCAAAGCCTGAGGGGGTTCCCATCGCATTATTGTAGGTCCCATTGGCACTACACCAGTTGGCGACTTCAGGCAAAGGAATGGCGTTTTCACACTCATCATTTCCTTGTTGGGCAAAACCCAAGCTCGTAAAACAGAGCAATAAACTCGTGATGAGTATTCTGTAAGTAGATGTAGTATCCATAGTATTTATCTTTTCGAGACTTCAATCATTGTTTTAGATGACTCCATTAACTAACGAACAAGTGACCTTAATTATATATTTATGGCTCGATCTTAGCCGACATTTTCAGGAATTTTAGTACCAATTTAGAATAGAGGGGATCCGTAGGACAACTCGATTACAATTCCTCGGACTAAAATTAGAAATAAGTTCAATGCTTTCCTGATAAAAATACTACTTTTGCGAGAATCGTCCATTGTTTAGTCATCAAAACGATATGCGTCGGCAAATACCCAACATGATTACCCTGGTCAACCTTTTTTGCGGCTGCTGCGCATTGGGGAACATCTTTTCGGGTAACTTTTTGGAAGCCTTTCTCTTTATTTTCATTGGTGGTTTAGCAGATTACTCAGATGGGATGGTGGCGCGTTGGATGAATATCAATTCCTCCTTTGGCAAAGAGCTAGACTCCATCGCCGATATGGTTACTTTCGGTGTGGTGCCAGGTGCCGTTTTGTACATGCTCTTGATTTACAGCCAGACCGATACGGGGGTAGCCTATCCTACGCTCCAACGTCTAGGGTTTTCCTTGGCGGCCAGTCCGGCCTTTATTTTATCAATTTTTTCTGCCATTCGTTTGGCCAAGTTTAATCTCGACACTCGACAATCTGAAAACTTTGTGGGCTTAAATACGCCAGCTTGTACCGTTTTTGTGGTGGGCTTGATGCTCATTTATCATTTCGACTCTCTGGGCTTAAGAGCATGGACCCTAAATCCAGTCCTATTGTATGGCACCATTGCGCTCCTTTCCTTTTTGCTCGTTGCGGAATTACCAATGATGAGTTTTAAATTCAAACACTTTGGCTGGAATGGTAATAAACGGAAATTCATTTTCCTAAGTTTTAGTGTCATTTGCCTCCTTGCCCTGAGAGAAGTAGCTTTCTCGTTGATCATCGTTGTTTACGTCCTCTTTTCTTTGGTCGATTACCTGATCAATCCCAAATCCATTATCAAATAGGCGATGTTATACTTGATTCCTACTCCAATTGGTCATCTGGAAGATCTAAGTATTAGAGCCCTAAGATTGTTGAAAGAAGTTGATCTCATTTTGGCCGAAGATACCAGAACCACCCGAAAGCTTTTACAACATTATGACATTGATACTTCCCTCAGGGCCTATCACGCCCACAATGAGCATCACATTACCCAACAAGTTATTGATCAATTGGCGGCTGGTCAAAATATTGCCTTGGTATCGGATGCGGGAACGCCAGGCATTTCGGATCCAGGCTTTCTGCTGGTTCGTGCTTGCCTTGCTGCTGCTCTTGAATTGGAATGCTTGCCCGGCGCCACAGCCTTTGTCCCGGCATTGGTCGCCTCCGGCCTCCCCTGCGATAAGTTTTTCTTTGAAGGTTTTCTACCTCACAAAAAGGGACGACAAACGCGCCTAATTTGGTTGGCTCAACTGCCCCATACCTTTGTTTTGTATGAATCTCCTCATCGTTTAATCAAATGCTTACAACAATTAATCGAGCATTGCGGAGCAGAACGTCGCGCCTGTGTTTGTAGGGAACTCACCAAAATTCACGAGGAAAAGGTAACTGATACGCTCAAAAATCTATTGACTCATTTCCAACAGAGAGGGAAAATCAAAGGGGAAATCGTTCTCGTAGTTGGAGGACAAGCATCTTCATCCAATAAAAAGAGACCTTCCGAAGCATAACAGAAAGTCTCTTTTCGATGAAAAGAATGGCGTTCTATTCAATCATTACTTTTCTGGTCGTCTGTCCATTGTTGGTCTCAATATTCAACAAATACAAGCCCTTGGTGAGCTCGCCGGTAGACAATTGATGCTGATGGCCACTCATTGCCTCAGAAATCACTCGACGTCCCAAAGCATCATATAGATCCAAGCGCAAACCTTCCGATGTGCCTAGGTCGATATTTAGCTCTGTGGTTGCAGGATTAGGGAATACTTTAACCTGTTGCTCCTTGTCTGCATCAATCAAGCTCGTCACCTTATCACTGAGGAAAACCACTTTAGATGCTTCACTCTCTACCGCAAAGCTAATGGGATGTCCATCATTACCGACGGCTACGATACCTCCTACGGGTACCTCGAAAATGGATTCAGAATCATGACGTCCTCCAATAATATCAACGATAATCACGAACTCTATTAGTGCTATCCGACCATAGCCTGAGGTATTTTGTCCATCTAAGCGAGAGAAAGCCAAGTCCACCTGGCCGATGCTTCTGAGATTTTTCGCGTATGGTAAAACGGCACCCGTTCCTCCCAAAAAACTATTGTCGTAATAATCTACATTGACCCCCTGATTGGTTACTACGGTGGAGTCGTAATCGAGACTTACTGCAAGCCCGTAAATATCTTCAACTGGAGATTCGCTATCTCCTAACATCAATACTGCGTGCAAAGAGATGGTTTCAGGAGAATCTTCGTCGATATGAACAGTGTCTTGTGCAAACAACAAGCGAGCGGTGGGTCCTTCTGCCAAAAAGTTCGCCTCCAAATTCATTGGAGAATAGTTGTTGATCACAAAATTGATGTCTTCATTACTGACGATTCCATTGCCATCACAATCGAGGTGTTTGTAATTGATGCCGTCATTGGTTTCTTGATCCCAGTCAGGGGCAGGTTGTCCAAACCACTCGACAGATGGATTAGGGCGGGAAGGGCCCACTGCACCATGCCCCATTCCAATGTGTAGCAAATCCTCTAAATCGGCAAAGCCATCGCTATTGGCATCCCCAGGAAAAACACAATCGGTCAGGATGCAGTCGGTATCACCAACCGAGATCAATACCGAAGTTTCCGTTTTAGAATAGCAAGACTCGTCTGAAGTCCAAACCATTAAGCTGACTGTATATGTTCCTTCCGTAGCGTAGGTATGTTCAACCGATTTATCGGTCTTTTGTGATCCCGTTCCATCGCCAAAATCCCATTGCGCAAAAGTGAAATCCCCCAGTGAGGTGTTCTGAAAAACAACACTACCGGGTTCGGTACCCAACTGGATATACGTTTCGTATTCGAAAGCTGCAGAACAATTGGTATCGGCATAAGCACTGTTGAGGACAAGGCACAGGAAAAGCAAAGCCGTCAGACGGCGGAAATTGGGAGCAGCTGTGTTTAGACGAATATGTAGGATGTTTTTCATATTGCTATTATTTTAGTTGGTGCTTACAGAGGAACCTTGCCACTCTACAAATGTACATTTTAATTTTGCAAGAAAAATGTACATAAAGACCAATTTGTACTAAAACGATATTTTTATAAAAAAATCCAATCCTCTGATTTTCAACATTTTAAAAAAACACGTATCTTTT
>JBCCSR010000101.1:0-10040 GCA_039199865.1 Bacteroidota bacterium | reverse complement strand
CGAGGCATTAAAAAAATATGGTTTACTCCTTTATTTACTGTTTTTTGCCCTCGTGATATAGGGGTAAACCCTGATTGAGGGTACCCCAAAATAGGAGACCAAACTATTTGGAATGGAAAAAGACAACTACATCAAGCTGATTTACAAATCCCTCAAAGGAGACCTTTCCCTCGAGGAGCAACAGGTCTTAGACCGGTTTTCCATGGAGAACGAAGCCAATGCGCTGCTCCGGGAGGAAATCGAGTTGACCTGGCAGGTGAGCAAAGCTCCTACGGCTTTACCGGATATCGATGTGGAAGCGGACCTGCAACAGCTCAAAAAACGCATGTCGGAGGAAACGCCTTCGGCTGTCCAACCTAGTACCCAAGTTCGTCCCCTAGGCCGGTGGTTGAGCGTTGCTGCGAGTTTGGCCCTGCTTTGTGTGGCCGCCTATTTTGCCTTTCAATGGGGACAATCATCCCGTGTGGAAATGGTGGCAACGGAGGCGGTCAAACACCTATTGATGGAGGATGGCTCAGAGGTTTGGTTGAACAAAGGAAGTCGACTTGAATTTCCTAAAACTTTTTCAGAAACTGAACGAACGGTTGTCCTAAGGGGAGAAGCCTACTTTGAAGTCGAACACAAGCCCAGTGCCCCATTCACGGTAAAAACAAGCAATGGGGAAGTGCGGGTTTTGGGGACTTCTTTTAGCGTTGCCGAACAAAAACAAGCGCGTAGCTTGACGGTAAATGTTCAGTCCGGAAAGGTCCGCTTATCTGGCCAAGAAGCCGCCATTGAATTAGAAAAAAATGAGCGAGGCGTGTTGGACATTGTTCAGGGCACTATCCAAAAAGAGACGATCAACACCCAAAATGCCATTGCTTGGAAAACGGGGCGTTTTGTATTTAGAGCGCAAAGTTTGGAATCGGTGATCGCTCAAGTGGAGCAGCGTTTTCAAGTGTCGGTTAGGGTAGAAGATAAGGACCTTTATCCCTGTAAGATCTCTGCCATCATCAACAACACCAATGCAAAAGAGGTCCTCAACAAACTGGCAGAGGCCGTTCAGATGCAATTGCAGACCACTGATGAAAAGACCTATATTTTGTTGGGAGGAGAGTGTCAGTGAGGAAGGCTTTATCCATTGTAAACGAATTTCTACTAAGATGAATCACCTTAGGATACTTGCGCTCCCTGTTGCTCTTCTATTCCTGTTTTATCCCCTGTTTCTTTCTGCTCAGTCCGATCGGATCAATTTAGATGTCAAGCAAGAAAAACGCGCCAATATCCTATTGGATCTAGCGGTAGATTACGACTATGAGATTGTATTTAATGATAGCTACTTTGATGATGAACTGATATCCATTCGTTGCCGCAACCAAAGTTTAGCGCAAGTTTTGGAGCGATTACTGAAGGGAACTCGGGTAGATTTTAAAATGGAGGGAAGAACGATCCGATTGTTTCGCAACAAACGCATTTACGGTTATATCATTGATCAACAAACGGGCGAAAAATTGATCAATGCCATTTTCTATGATCCCCAAAAAGGGCAGGGACGTTACACTAATGATTATGGTTTTTTTAGTGTTGACTTGCCTTATGAGACAACGATTGCCATTGCATCCTACATTGGGTACCACCGAAAGGAAGTTGCTCTAAAAAACATAAACGAACAATTGGTTTCCATCGAATTGAAGCCCATCCTTGATTTGGCAGAAATTGTGGTTTTAAAAGACCAGCAGAGCGAAGCCATCAATGTATCAACGGATGGAGATGAATTGTTGTCGAACGAAATCAAGACCCATTTTGCCAGTGGGGGAGAAGCCGATATTTTTCAATACCTCTATCAAAAAACGGGTGTAACTAAAGGGCCAGACGGTTTGGGTGGTTTGCACGTACGGGGAGGAAAAAGCGACCAAAATTTGATTCTCTATGATGGCGTAAAAGTCTACAACCCCAGTCATAGCCTGGGCCTATTTTCTATTTTTAATAGCAACCTACTCCAACACGCTCGCTTTTCCAAATACAATTTTAATCCGCGATTTGGGGGCAATTTGTCTTCGGTTTTGGATCTCCGGCTCAAGGAGGGGAATCTACGTCATTGGGGAGGCAATCTGAGCTTTAGTACCCTTGCTTCCCAGCTGACGCTTGATGGTCCTCTGGTAAAAGACAAAACGGGATTGCTGTTGTCTTTTCGCCGTACGCATTTGGATCCTTACTTCAAACAGCAAACCCGAGCCAATAAAGCAACCTTTGATGAAAGGGGATTTAGCAATCACTATTTTTATGATGTCAATGCCAAATTGCATCATCGCTTGGGGCAGCATGATCGACTTTTTTTTAGCTTCTACCAGGGGCGCGATGCCTATCACGATGAGACCGACTTTTTCTTTGATGAGGATGATTTGTATATTGATTACATCAGCAATTACGATATGGATTGGGGCAATCGCTTGGCTTCTTTTCGGTGGAATCATCTTTTTGGTAACAATATGTTTTCTAACCTTACCCTCAGTTACAGTGATTTTGATTATCGAAGCATTACTTTTTCGGAGTACACCTACATCGATGATCTTTTTGCTGAATTGGACTACCAACAAATATTGACTTCTTTTTACTCGAATATTTCTGAATGGGGACTAGATTATGATATTGACTTTTTTCCGAGTAGTCGGCATCATATGATTTTTGGCGCGGGTTTTCGTCGAGTGAACTACGCTCCGGGAGTTGGTCAGTTGGTAGCCGAGGATTTTCAGGACATCAGTTTTGAAGATGAATTTTACGAAAGTAATTTCGAAGAGAATGTGAACAATGCTTATCACAGTGATGCTTTGCACGTTTATGCTAATGATACTTGGCATCTTGGCGAAAGATCGAAAATACAAGCGGGTTTGCGCTATACCTATTTTATCTCTTCCGATCGAACCAATATTTCGGATGGGAGGTATCCTGTGATGCAAAGTCGTTTGGCTTATCAGTATCGGTTGAGCCCTTCGGTAGGGTTGTCATTGGCTTTGGGCAGAACTTGGCAACCATTGCATTTGCTCAACTCCGCTGCGGATGTGGGTTTCCCCAATGATTTGTGGGTGCCTTCGACCGCTCGGGTACGGCCACAAAGATCCGATCAAATCAATCTCAACCTGACGATGGCTCGGAAAGATGGCTGGTCCCTAAACACCTCTGTTTATTACAAAGCGATGAAGCACCTGCTGCGTTATGCCGTTGGCGGCACCCTTCCTTCGCTTTACGAATACGCTAGCGAGGCTTGGGAGGATCAGGTCATCAGTGGAAGCGGAAGATCCTACGGGTTTGAAACAGAGCTGGGCTATCGAAAAGCTAATTTTAGAGGGAACATGGCTTATACGCTGGCCAGAACGGATCGGGAATTTCCCGAATTAAATGAGGGCTTTGCTTTTCCTTTCCAATTCGATCAACGCCATAGCTTAGCACTGAATTTGGTACAAAAGTTAGGTGAAAACTATTGGCTCTATGCCAATTGGCAGCTCAGCAATGGCATTCAGCAAACCCTCTATCGGACCAACGCTCCTTACACTCCTTTAGAAACTTTTTCCACTCCACCAGAAGATCAACTTTCCGAGCTCAATGCTTACGCTTTACCGGTCTACCACCGTTTGGATCTTGGGTTGACATGTACCTTTCAACAAAACAATTGGGAGCATGAATTTGTCTTGGGGGTACAAAATGTTTACAATCGCCGTAATATTTACTACACGTATTTCTTTGAGGATGAGTTTTTTCCGGAAGATAGTGAGCTGGTTCATCGGCGTTCTTTGCCCATTTTACCTACCCTTCGTTATCAACTATCTTTTCGAGTAGGTAAAAAAGACTAAGGGTTTTTGTATATTTCCACTATTATTTAGCTATCGCCCATTCCCGAACACAAACGAGCTGCAACCTCGGCAGCATTCTCTTGTACTTTTTATTGTATCGCAATTATAGCAAAGCGGAGCAACAAAACACGATCATCATGTGGAAAAATTATTTTAAAATTGCCTTTCGGAACATTTGGAAACAGAAAACTTTTTCCTCCATTAATATCATGGGACTGGCCTTTGGGATGGCTTGTTGTTTTCTGACGGTCTTGTATTTCAACCACGAGGCAGGTTATGATCAAACGCATACGTACAAGGATCGTTTGTATCGCTTGAATTATCATCTCAGTTTTAGCAATGAAAGTGAGTACGCTCGAGTGCCCCCTCCAGTTGGTCCAAAGTTAAAAGACTTTTTTCCAGAAATGGAAGCGGTGACTAGATTGTATCCACGAAATATCAGTATTCGGGTCGTCGATACGGACAAGCAGTTTGAAATGGAGGAAGTCTACTTTGCAGATTCCACCACCAATCAGGTTTTTGATTTTGATTTTCTACATGGCAATCCAAACACCGCTTTGGATGCTCCCTTTTCTGTGGTGTTGACCGATAAAACGGCCTTACAGCTATTTGGTAGAACCGATGTGCTAGGTGAAAAATTGGCCTTGGCTAAAGCAGATAATTTTCGGGTGACTGGAGTTGTCAAAGCCCTGCCCGATCAAACGCATTTCAATTTTAATTTGCTGGTCCCCTATCGAAATATGGTGGACGTCGAACCGGCTCATGCCCAAGCACAACTCAAAGCGATTTTAGAACAAAACTGGATCGCGACCCATTCTTACACTTACGTTTTGTTGAAAGAAAATCAAGACTTTACTGCGATAAATAGCCGCTTCAAAGATTTTATTCAGAAATTTGGCCATGAACAGGTGCGCGATAAACAGGACTTTGAATTGTATCCGGTTGAGAATATTCACCTGTATTCCGAGGCCAGCTCGGAGCAAAGACCGGCAGCTAGTCTGAATTTGCTGTATCTTTTCTTAAGCATTGGTTTGATCACTTTGTTGATTGCTTGTTTTAACTTCATCAACTTGTCGACAGCAACATCGCTCAATCGAGCCAAAGAAGTGGGGGTGAGAAAGGTACTTGGGGCACGAAGAAGTTTTCTCGTCAGTCAATTTTTGGGAGAATCTCTACTCCTAAGTTTTTTCGCTTTTTTGGTCGCCATGCTCATTGTCCAATTGGCCTTACCCTATTTGAATGAGCTTACCGGACTCGAAATGGCTTTTGCGCCACTCCAACAACTTTCCATGCTGGGAGGCTTTGCTCTGGTTTTCGTTTTAGCTGCGTTGGTGGCAGGAAGTTATCCTGCTTTTTATGCCAGTCGCTTCCTACCCGTGGAGGTGTTGAAAGGTGGTCCGGGAAGCAATAAAAAGCCCGGTGGAGTTCGCTTGCGCAAAGCATTGATTACCCTCCAATTTTTGGTGGCCATTGCCTTTATTAGTGGAGCGAGCATCGTCTATTTGCAGCTCAATTATCTGCGCAATCAACCGCTGGGCTTTGACAAGGAATTGATGTTGGCCATTCCCATGACCAGCAGTGAGAATATCAACTCTCTTTTCCGACCGGGCGATCCGGCGGCTCGCGAGCGAATGAATACGTTTGACGAAATCATTCAAACGAGCCCCAATATTAAAGCGGCTACTCAATGTGCGAACTTGCCAGGAGCTGGGTCGGTCAGCCGCAATGTTTGGACAGATTCCGTGCCACAGACCGATAATTTTTTCACTCCGGTCTTAGCGGTTGACTATGATTATGTCGAAACCTTTAATTTGGAATTGGCGGCTGGTCGAGACTTTGATCTTTCTTTTGGGACCGACCATCTCAGTAGTTTTGTCATCAATGAAAGTGCGGTAGAGCGCTTGAAATGGGGAGATGCAGCCAGTGCCATTGGCCAAAGGTTGACGGTAGAGGGTAAGGAAGGAACGGTCGTTGGCGTCTTGAAAAATTACCATTTTAGGAGTTTAATGGTAGAAATTGAACCATTGATTATGGAAATTCGGCCAGGTGCTTTTTCCTACTTTGCCGTTCGAGTAGACAATAGCAATTTGCCGGAGACCTTAAAGTTTATAGAAGACAAGTGGAAAACGCTTTATCCGGAAAAAGTGTTTGAATATACCTTTTTGGAGGAGTCGCTCAATGAAGCCTACGATGCGGAAGAACGCATTGCTTCCATTATTGGCTATTTTGCTTTTATCGCTATTCTCATTTCCTGTTTTGGCTTATTTGGCCTGGCGGCATTGATGACGCAGAATCGTTTTAAGGAAATTGGTATTCGGAAAGTCTTGGGAGCTTCGGTCGGACAAATTCTACGCATTTTAGCGACCGATTTTCTCTGGTTGATTGCCATTGCAATGATCATGGCCTTGCCCTTAACCTGGTATTTTGTCAATCGTTGGATGCAAGATTTTGCTTATCGGATCGATTTTCCCTGGTGGGTTCCGATTGGTACGGGCTTACTCGTGATTTTGATTGCCTTTTTGACCATCAGCTCACAAACCATTCGGGCGGCCATGTCCAACCCTGTCGATGCAATTCGAACGGAATAGTTTGGTCGTATTGCTGATTTATTTTGGTTGTCTTGGAGCTGTTGCCGAAGAGCAAAAGGTGAGGTGATTCGAGCCTGATTTCGCGGGAGGGCCAAGCCTTTGGTTTGAAAAATTATTTCCTACCTTTGAAGCCAAAACTTGTCTAGAAATCTTCAAGCCCATCTTGCCCTTTTCTTGGTGGCGGTTATTTACGGAGCTAACTTTATTGTCGCCAAGGAAGTCATGGGACGAGATTACATCCAACCCCTGGCCTTTATCGTACTTCGAGTTATTGCTGGCGTCCTTTTATTTTGGTTATTTGCTAGTGCCTTTGTCCGTGAATCGATAGATAAAAAGGACTTGCCTCACATTGCCATCTGTGCCATTTTTGGAGTGGCCACCAATCAACTATTTTTCTTTAGTGGCCTCAAGCTCACCACACCTATCAATGCGGCCTTAATCATGACGACCACTCCGATGTTGGTACTCATTGCTTCGGCATTGATTATTGGAGAGCGCATTACCAAAAGAAAAATCACTGGCATTATCGTAGGCGCTAGTGGTGCCATCTTATTGATCGCTTATGGAAAAAGTATCAGTTTCAATCAGGAAAATCTGTTGGGAGATATATTGGTGCTCATCAATGCGACCTCCTATGGAATCTACTTGGTCATTGTCAAGCCACTCATGCACAAATATCACCCCGTTACGGTCATGAAGTGGATGTTCAGTATTGGTTTTTGGATGGTTCTACCTTTTGGTTTTGGACAACTGGGACAAATAGAGTGGTCTGGTTTTCCAACTGATATTTGGTGGGCGGTGGCGTATGTGTTGATCTGTACTACTTTTTTGGCCTATTTATTTAATGCCTTTGCCCTAAAAATAGTCAATCCTTCGGTGGTGAGTATTTACATCTATCTGCAGCCACTTCTCGCTGCTCTTTTTGCCATTTGCTTGGCCAAGGACGAACTGAATATGATCAAAATTGTGGCCGCTGTATTGATCTTTTTTGGGGTGCATTTGGTCAGTGGAGGAAAGGGAAAAGGACCAGAAGCTGACAAAAATCGCCAGCAAAGCTGAGTGTAATTTTGTATTTTTGTTATCTACGCCCTGTATAATGTCGTAGCGTGGTAGACTGCATGATCTTTTGAAATGCCCATTCTGTAGGGTCGTGCAAATAAGCTCACCCATTTTCGGCTACACCATCTGTCTTCTAATAATGTTTACAAAGTGTGTTCAAAACCTTAAACCCAAAATGATGAAGTACCTTCTACAATTCCTTTTACTGATTCCTACCATTGTATGGTCTCAAAACCTTCCCAAGGAGGTTAAGATAACCCCAGATGGCCGATTGACCTACGGTGGCAATGTTACTGAAGGTTTGTATAGCTTGGATGAGGTCAATAAGTTAGAACTAACTTTTGTAGAACCCAATTGGTTTCAGTTGTTGGATGGGATCGGGGGTGGTCCTTGGGGAGGAAATGAACAAACACTGATTGGAAAGTTGACTTTCAATGATGTCTTGACTTTAGATAGTGTTTTGGTCAGTATCAAGGGATTGACTTCAGATTTTCTCAATGATTCAGAAAAGAAATCTTTTAAGATAGAGATCGATGAAATTATCAACCAGGATTTAATGGGTTACGATAACCTGAATCTCAACTGCGGCTTTCAAGACGAATCGAGTATGCGAGAGGTTTTGTACTATGATATTGCCAAGCATTTTGCCCCCGCTTTGAAAGGTACTTTTATCGACTTATACATCAATGGGAATTACTGGGGCCCTTACAGCAACATTCAACAAATAGAAGGTCGATACATCCAAGAATGGTTTACCGATAATGAGGGAACCAGATGGAGAGCTTTTCCAACCAATGATTTTGGAGGCCCTGGGGGGATTTTTGGAACTGGTTATTCTACGTTGAATTACAATGGCCCAGCTCCAAGTGATTACGAGGACTTCTACATTTTAAAAAAAACATCAAAAGACAATCCTTGGGAGGATTTAATCGAAACTTGTGAACAACTCAACAATCTTCCAATCGAAGACTTGTACGATGATTTAAAGTACAAGCTAGACATTGACCGAACGCTTTGGATCTTGGCCCAAGAAATCGTTTTTTCGGACGATGATAGTTACATTTACAAAGGAGGGATGGACTACTACGTTTATTGGGACCATGCTACGGACCGTATCATGCCACTTGAGGTTGATGGCAATTCTGTCATGATCCTTAATAATCTCACTTGGAATCCATTTTACCATGAGGGCAACCCCGATTTTCCTCTAATGAATCGGCTTATGCAAAATACGGAGATTCGGCAGCGTTACTTGGCCCATTTGCGAACCATATTGACCCAGCATTTCACAGTGCAGGAAGTACACGATCGGATTGACGAGTTTGCTGCGATCCTCAATCAAAAAGTCATTAATGATCCTAAAAAAATCTATACTTACAATCAATTTGTCAATGGAGTAGACGAGTTGAAGAGTTTTATCACCAATCGAAATGCCTTTTTATCGGGGCATAACGAAATTGATCGGCAAGGAGTGGATATTGACAATTTGACTATGGAGTCTGCTGCTGGTCCAGGTATCGCTCCTCAACCCGGTGAAGCGGCACAGATTACCGTTGAAGTTGGAGAAGGGGAAGCAAAGGTCATGCTTTACTACGGTCTGGGTTTGGATGGTGTTTTTGAAAGAGTAGAAATGTTTGACGATGGCATGCACGGTGATGAATTGGCGAATGATAATATCTACGGTGCCTTGTTGCCTGCTTTTTTTGCGGGCAACTATGTTCGCTATTACGTGGAAGCGATCAAAGACGATGCCTCTTCTACGGCCAGCTATTTTCCGGAAGGAGCAGAGCACGATGTTTTTGTCTATCAAGTTGTTCCCGCTATTTTATCTCCAGAAGATGTAGTGATCAATGAATTAATGGCCAACAATGAGAGTACGGCTTCGGATATTGCGGGGGAGTTTGGTGATTGGATTGAGCTGTACAATAAGGGCAATGAAACCATTGATCTCTCTGGCTATTCTTTGTCGGATGATGATGGAGATATTGTGAAATGGACTTTTCCGGATGGAACCAGCATCGAACCGGATGGCTATCTAATCATTTGGGCAGATAGCGATGAAGGGGATACGACTCCTGATGAGTTACATGCCAATTTTAAGTTGTCGTCCAGTGGGGAAGTGTTGATCCTCGTTAATGCGGACGGAGAGATTACCGATCGGATTGCATTTGGGGAACAACAAGATGATGTTGCCTTTGCCAGAATTCCAAATGGAACTGGTGATTTCCAATCCAGAACGGCTACTTTTGGTGCCAATAATGATGGCAGTACAACGAGTACACAAAGTGTGGTGCTGGATGAGATGTCGGTGTATCCCAACCCCGTAAGCGATCATTTGATGATTGACCTGCAAAATCAATTGAGCAATAATGTTGAATTGACTTTCTTGAATGCTACCGGACAGCAAGTGCTCAACAAAAGCGACATCGTTTTAAATGCACCCATTGATGTCAGTAATCTAGGAAGTGGAATTTATTTCATGATTTTGCAGGATCTAGATCGTCAGGCGAGGTACTATCAAAAGATTACCATATTGAAGTGATATTCTTGCTAGGAAATACTTTTG
>JBCCSR010000100.1:0-10146 GCA_039199865.1 Bacteroidota bacterium | reverse complement strand
CCCAATTGGGTTTTTGTTCTAAGGCCTTACGTGCATATTGCCGCGATTTGGAGAAGCTTTTTAAATGAGCAAAATAAATCTTCCCAATTCGCAATAAATACTTCGCCTTTTTCTCCGGATCATCATTTTTGCTAATATACTCTTCGTAAAAGGAGATGGCCTCTTTATAACGAGCATTTTCTAGTGCATCTTTGGCTTGACGCAACAATCCTGGGGGTGGAGGTGGGACGTAGCAATTTTGCTTCTTATTGTCTAATGCTGCCAATAATTGCCCATCATCTGCTGGACATTTCCCCCACCGCAAACGACCGACATAGCTGTTGATTTCATCACAATTGGCACCAGCAGCTTCGTATTCCGCAGTATATTTGTCTTTGTAATATTGACAATCGTAAAAATCCTCTATTCCTTCCAATTGCTCCAATCGACGAGGCATGTAGCTTTCTACGATGTCCCAACCACTTTTTTTCCACTCCGTAGCGGTCAGTTTTTCTTTGTTGTGACCAAATACTGCTTTGACTTTATTGGAATATTTTTGTGCCTCTGCCATGGTAATTTTTTCTTCCAATAATAAGTTGACAATTAGGGAAGTGAAGGGATTGAGCACAGATACACTGGTTTTTAAATCATCTGCATCGACAATTTCTTTGTACATCTGATAGATCTCTTCGCTGGATTTAGAGCCCGGAAAAGTATAAAAATAATCGTAGGCAATCACCGCTTTGTAGGAGCTGGCTTTTTTGGGATAACAGTCAATGGCCTGTTCGTACAGCTCAAATACTTTTTGCTTATAAGTCTCTTTTTCTTCTGCTGTCGCATCTTTTTTGTAAAAGTAGAAATGCTTGTAAATGCGTGCTCCATCCACATAATGTACATCGCGTTGGCCATCGGCCGCAGGTGCCAATTCATAGACTTTTTTCCAGCGATCAAAAGCCGCTTCATATTTTTTATACCGAATATCATCTCGATACAAAACGTGCAATTCCAGCGCCTCATCCTCGAATGGCTGCCCCACCCAATGTTTACAGGGGCTAAGATCAATGACTTTAGGGGCTTGGGCTTTGACCACCTTAGTCGCCTCTACTTTGGGGACTTCTTCTACTGTTTTTGAAGTACAGGCAGCGATCAGTAGGAACACAAGGGAAGGGAAAAAAAAGAATCTCCATTTCATGATAACAAATGATTTAGGTTTGATCAGAAAATAGCCAAGTTGATTTCAATCATTACGTTTAGACCTCATTGAGTTGAGTCGTATTATACAAAAAAAGCTTCGTCTCTTTGAACGAAACGAAGCTTTTTTCCAAAAATTTGAAACCTGTTTATTTTTTTAAACAAGGATGCCAGTGTGTGCTTATTTGAAGCTCACTTTCACAGATTCTCCGATCCCACAGCCACAGGTCACGGTTTGCCCTGCTTTCACTCCCCGCATAAAACCCTCACTGGATTCAGGCTTGGAAGCCGAATAGGTACGGATGCGCTTATTGGCATCATCAGCAACAGATGGATCAATGGATTTTGCGTATCGGTATTTGTCCAGGGCAGCAAGGATCGCCAAGCGAGTATCCCAATCTTCCTTACAGCGCTTACTCATACGAGCGTAGATATCTCCCAACATCATGTAGGGGCTACCCCATCCCGATTTCATTCCAGCTGCCTTTTTGGCTAGGTTACGAGCTTTGCCGTAATTGTTGTTATTGCTGTATTCGATTTGTGCAATTCTCAGGATATAAGGGGCTTTTTCTTCGTCCGTTTCGGCTTTGTCAACAGCTTCCTGATATTTGGTAATGGCTCCCGCATAGTCTCCGGCATCTCTCAAGCGCTTGGCAACTACTGCCGGGTTATTGGCCTGCCATTCTGCCTTTCTTCTCGCATTCTCTGCTTCTGCGTAAGCTGCATACTTTCCTTCCATTTCAGCCAAGAGGGGCTCCGTTGCTTCACAGCCTCTTCTCTTCAGAGTACGAATCAGTTTTTCGAGATTTGCAGGATCTTCTGGAGCGGCATCGTAATCGGGGCGCACTTTTTTTACAAAATAATCGCAGTCAAAAATATGAGCTTCGATTTTTGCAAAGGTACCGTTCATTGAAGCCTGCGCCGCTTTGAATCGCTCTGCAGTTTTAGTATTGTTGGCGATGTTGTGATCGGCAATCTCATTGAGTTTGGTGTGGACAGCACGAGCACCAGATTTGTCGAGTTTCTCGGCAGCAAAAAGATTGACCACAACGCTAGCGTAGGGAACCAGTACGATATCCTCTAAACCATTACCTGCTTTCTCGACAGTTGCTTTACACATATCAAAAATCGCCTGATCAGAATTTTCAATGTATTTCTTGTAATAGTAAAAGGCGTTGTATGCCTTACGGCCGGTTAGATAAGCGTCCTGGCCATTTTTTCCGTAACACTGGATTTGCTCGTCGTAGAGCCGCAAAATCGTGTTGACTGCTTCCTGCTTTGCCGCATCATCTGTTGATTTGTCAAATTTATGCTTCAAAATTTTTCGACCATCTGAATAATGGAGATGGTTTTTACCGTTTGCTGCGGGAGCAATGGTGTAAGCTCTTTCCCAATTTTCGTAGGCCCCTTCAAAATCTTTTGCTTTTACTGCATCTCGATAGAGGTTATGGGCTTCCAAACCTTCCCCTTCTTGGGAAGAATCAGCAAATGTACCGCACTGAGCCAAGCTGTCGGTGACTACAAATTGGAGGGTGACAATCAAACAAAGAGTAAACAATTTCAGTAGTTCTTTCATTTTTAATAAAATTTACGTTTGAGAAACCAATTTCTATTATTAAGAGTGAAACCTAGCGTAAAGTTTACGTACGTTTCACGTAACGCATTACTGGCTCCGAGCTGTCCTATTTCCACAGACCAATTGACAAATGAGGTCTGATTTTTCAGGATAATGGGCATTCCCATTCCAAAAGTAACGCCGTAATTCACAAGATTTATATCGAGTCCACGCGGGTCTTTTCCGTAAAAAAGGCCGTAGCGATAAGCTACTTTTTCAAAGTATCGGTTGTAAGACCGTGCATTGGGAGTAAATTCTCCCCCAACTGCAATACGCCAAGTGTTGCTCAAATTTTCGGGCTTCGCTTCGTTGACATAACTGCCCCAGCCTGCAAAGGTAAAGTCAATTCCGTATCTCCACTTGAAATCCTTAGAATAAGAGACCCCAAAAGCAATTTCTGATGGCAACTTTCCACTGACCTCGATGTCATTGAACGCACGAATGGTATCCCGGACAACTGTGTTGGAAGACGAATAGCCCGGACTCAATCGTCGATAAAATTGACTGGTATTAATTCCGATATTATTGGCCGTGTTTCCGTAAAGGCCAAAGGTCAATTTTCTGCCGTCGGGTTTTAGTTTTCCATCGTCTCCCATCTTTTCGAAGACAATATCGTATTGAAAACCAATATTCCACACAAAGCCACCAACACTAAATTCATCATTGAGCAAATCGATGTATCCAACCTCCACATCTGGGAAATTGACTTCTCGGTCATTACTAATTTTACCAAACAAGTATCCCAAATTCAATCCCACCGAAAAGTTTTTGTAACGGAAGGAGTTGCCCCAATGTACTTTGAAAGTTCCTCCGGAGCCTTGAAAGTCGTAGAGGATTTGTCCAATCTCCGGATCATCTTCCGTAGTTTGGATGTTGTATCCAACATTGGAATAGGGCAGGAGCGAAAAGTTCATGGCCCACCAAGTATTTGACTTCACGGGATTGGCTTCTCTATTGATCGGGTTTTTTAGCGGAAAGCCCAAGGAAAAGTAAGATAAATTTCCACTCCAGATCCCAGCAGTAGCTCCTTGAGAACTCAGATAACTTCTTCTAATATCCAGGCCCAGCTCAAAAGAGGTCGCTTCCAGATAACTGTAAGAAGCAGGGTTGAGGATGTTCATGTTGAAAGGGTCATGATATGCTGCCGAAATCCCTGCCATTCCACTGAGGGAAGCGAAGTTTTGAATGTTGATGTCCCCAAGTCCGATTCTAGAGTAAGGGGAGTTCAATTTCGGCTGTGCAAAACTAAATGTCACCACTCCTAAAGCAACGAAAAAAGTAACAATTAATCTATTCCAGTAGTTGGACATTATAGTTTAAAATTTTGTTTAGTCCAATAAGAACTAAATGATGATTTACAAATATCTGAGTTTTCAATTTTTTTGCAAAATAATTAGCAGAGCCTCCTGTTAAAATAACGTTAATCTGACCAAATCGCTCCCCGTACTGGCGAATGAATCCTTCTATTTCGAAAATCACTCCCCACTGGGTCCCAGTCTGCATGGCTGTTTGAGTGTCTCTACCAATCAAACTTCTCAGTGCTCCACGCTCTATTAAGGGCAAACGAGCAGTGAATGCGTTCATGGCGCGAAAGCGCATATCCATACCTGGAGAAATGCTTCCACCGAAATATTGACCTTTGGCGTTAATCAGATCGTATTTGATACAAGTTCCAGCATCAATTACCAAGTTATTTTCCCCAGGAAAAAGTGCAGTGGCTCCTACTACCGCAGCCAATCGATCTTTACCCAACGTTTTTGGCGTTTTGTACAAATTTTTGATGGGAATTGGGGTTTCAGCGTTGAGGTTGAGATAGAAAAAATGCTTTTGCAAATATCTTTCTACCTTTTCCTCCAAATGGGCCACCGAAGAGACGGCAACGTGCTGAACGTTTTTCTGCCGAACCAAGGCCTTTAATTGGTCGAGATCCCATTCCTGCCAGCTTAGTTTCTTGACTAATCTGGTTGCATCAAAAAGGCCCACCTTTGTGAGCGTATTGCCTATGTCAATAATCAAGTTCACTCCTTACCGTTGTATGATGCAAAAAAAATCAACAAAGTTGCATTTGTATTTTAAAGTAGGTAAAAAAGCCCTGATTGTACACCTATTTAGACTCTACAAAGCCGGCGAAAAATCTAAGGACTATGTTAATTTTTTAGCGAAAAATGTTATCGATTGTTAAAGGGGCCCCATCGAAGTCCCTCAATTAGTGTTTAAAGTGACGAATTCCCGTCATCACCATGGCCATATCGTTTTCATTACAATAATCAATACTCAATTGATCTTTGATCGATCCTCCTGGCTGAACAACGGCATTGATCCCGGCCTCATGAGCAATTTGGACACAATCGGGAAAAGGAAAAAAGGCATCAGAAGCCATAACCGAACCAGCTAAGTCGAAACCAAAGTGTTTGGCCTTGATGATGGCCTGTTTGAGGGCATCTACCCGAGAGGTTTGGCCACAGCCCATTCCGATCAATTGTTCGTCTTTGATCAAAACAATGGTATTCGATTTCAAGTGTTTGACACATTTATTGGCAAACAAGAGGTCTTTAATTTCTGCCGCTTCGGGCGCTCGCTTGGTCACTACTTTAAAGTCTGCTTCCGTTTCGACACTCAAATCCATATCCTGCTCGATCACGCCGTTGAGCATGCTCTTGAATGTTTTTTGATTGACGTGAAACTGTTTGATTTTGAGCAGGGTCCGCTTTTTCTTTTGCACGAGCTTTTCCAGAGCATCTGGCGCAAAGTCTGGCGCAATCAACACCTCGTAAAAGATTTTATCGATGGCCTCGGCAGTAGCCAAATCGATGGTCCGATTGCAGATGAGAATGCCACCAAAAGCCGAAATGGAATCTCCCGCCAATGCAGCTTTCCAGGCTTCGAGCACCGTAGGCCGAGTCGCCGTTCCGCAGGCATTGGTGTGTTTAAGGACCGCAAAAGTGGGAGCTGCATCTTTGAATTCAGCCATCAGATTGACCGCAGCGTCAATGTCTACAAGGTTGTTATAGGAAATGGCCTTCCCGTTGAGCTTTTCAAACATCTCTTCAAAATTACCATAGAATACTCCTTTTTGGTGTGGATTTTCGCCGTAGCGCAAAACCCGAGCTTGATGAATGCTTTGCTTGAAGACCAGGTCATCAGATCCGTCACTGAAATAATTGAAGATGGCTACATCGTAGTTAGAGGAAACTTTGAATGCTCTACGCGCCAGTTCTTTTCGGTCACCCAAATCGGTAAAGCCCTGCTTGTCTTTCAACAACTCCAATAGCATTCCGTACTCCGCTTTGGAAGGAACCACCACCACATCTCGATAATTTTTGGCGGCGGCTCGAATCAAGGAAATGCCTCCAATGTCAATTTTTTCAATAATCTCCGCCTCCTCGTTGGTTTGGGCCAGAGTCGCTTCAAAGGGATACAAGTCAACAATCACCAGATCAATCTCGGGGATATCGTATTCTGCTAATTCCGCTAAATGTCCTTCCTCCCGACGTGCTAAGAGCCCACCAAAAACCTTTGGATGTAGGGTTTTGACCCGACCATCCAAAATGGAGGGATAGGAAGTTACATTTTCCACGGCCTCAACCGCGATTCCCAGGTTTTCGATAAAGCGTTTGGTGCCTCCCGTGGAGTACAACTTTACGTCCTGTTGATCCAATTCCTTGACAATATCATCTAAGCCTTCTTTTGAGAAGACAGAAACTAATGCAGATTTGATCTTTTTTGCTGACATGTTTTTATCAAATTAGTTACGAGTTTTCTCTTTTCCAAGCAAAGGAAACTCCATATGAATGATGAGTGGGTTGCTCATTTAGAACTTGGCTTACCAAGCATTTTACTATGGGTTTATTTGAGTAGTGCCTTTGAAAAGATGTGCAAAGGTAACGAGAAAGGATAGAATTACAAAGGAGAATGAAAAGGGATACAAAGATGTTGGTGCTAAATAAAGACTCGACAGCTTAGAAACCTGACTTATCCCAAAATATTGGTCCACTTCGTAGACTAGGAGAGCTTATCTTTACTGCAAATTAGTACACCTTCAGCAATTTTATGAAGCTATGAAGTTTTTACTTTCCTTTTCCATCTTTCTACTATTCAACGCCTTTGTCTACAGCCAAACCCAAGTGACAGGTAAAGTCACAGACCCCGAGACGAAGGAAGAACTGATCAATGCAACGATCGTATTTTATCAAAACGGTGTTTTCCAACATGGCGCCGTGACGGATTTCAACGGGAATTACTATGTTCAAGTTGAGCCCGGTGTTTATAATGTACACTGTATTTATTTGGGCTACGTCGATCTAAGAATTGAAGGGGTGGTAGCAAAGGCCAATACATCGACTACGCTAAACTTGGAGATGAGTGAACCAGTTGAAATACCACCTTGTTTCATCCACACAGAATATTTGATTCGCTTTTTTGATCATGATCCACCGGAGTACGAAAGCCTACAAATGTCCAAAAATATCCGTCAGAATCCATCAAAAAATATCCGGGAAATGGCAGCGATGAGTGCAGGCGTCTCCATTCAATAAGCCCATCCGTTCATCCTCAAGCCATGAAATCCCTACTTATCCTTTGCTCCTGCTCTTTTTTATTGACTGGCCTCTTGGGGCAAAGCACCCTAAGTGGGAAGATCCAGGACAAAGAAAATGGAGAAAAACTGGGGGATACGGAAATCTTGGTTTTCCTAGTCGGTGGTGAGGTGCCAATTTATCAAGGCCGCAGTCAGTCCAATGGCTCCTACCGACTCCATCTACGGCCTGGCTATTACAACATTGTATTTAAACGCAATGACTTCGAAGAGCTTCGCATCAATGACGTAATCGTAATGGAAGGACAAATTACTTCATTAGACATCGATTTAACTCCCGGGCATTCCCTTTCCCAGTTGCTCATCCTAACTGCTTATCCTCCCGTGATGAAAATGGATTTCTCTAGGGCAGTAAAAAACATGGATCGCAATGCCATTCGAAGAGCCCCCGTAAAAAGCATTCAAGAATTGTCTGCTGCCGCAGGAGTATCCTTTCAATAATGAAGTAGTGCTCAAAAATAACCTCCCTTTCTGGATTTCATCAAATGTTTCGTCCTCCATGAACTTCGGTGCGAATCATTTGATGAAATCGGCAAATTATCTCTTAAGTAGTCCTAAACTTTATTTTGATTTTGTGGAATGCCTTTCTCCTGACCATTAGTGCTCCTGACCTGTAGATTGAGAATATTTCCCATGTGATAACACGTACGGCAACGCGCCTCATAACGATCTTTTTCGCCGAGCATAACCTGACTACTTTCCTCGGAAAGACGGTAAGAGTGAGTTGCCAAATTGCCACAATGATGGCAAATGGCATGAACTTTCGTAATGTATTCTGCCACAGCCAGAAGATGAGGCATGGGCCCAAAAGGTCGACCTTTGTAATCCATGTCCAGGCCTGCGATAATCACCCTGATGCCTTTGAGGGCTAGATTTTGGCAAACTTGAGGAAGGTCCATATCAAAAAACTGAGCTTCGTCAATGCCAATAACACTTACCCCCTCAGACAATTCCAACAACTTTAAAGAAGAATTAATTGGCGTCGACAAAATGGAATTGGCATCGTGAGAGACGACCTTTTCAGCAGCATACCGAGTATCGATCACTGGCTTAAAGATTTCCACCTTTTGATTGGCAATTTTGGCTCGCTTTAATCGACGAATCAATTCTTCAGTCTTCCCAGAAAACATAGAGCCGCAGATCACTTCAATCCAGCCACTTCGCTGCCCTTTAAAATGTGGTTCTAAAAACATGGATCAATTGTATTTTATGTTTGTTTAGTAGTGCTCAAAGAATGGCTTTCCCTCCTTGATTTCGTTCGGTACTTGGTACTTCTTCCCTTGACTTCCAAACGGCAAGCGTTTCTGTTTTCTGTTGACTGCCATTGACAAAATCAGAAATTGATTTTTTAGTCATTCCTTTTGTAGTGGAGTTCGACTTTAAATAATTTCTTAATAAGAAATTCATTACATTTGTAGCACTAGACGAAGATAGATATTTCGGCCATAACAAAAAAATCAGGTCTGGGCTAAAGCTCGATCAATTTAAAAATTAAAATGATTTTCCATCCATCATTTTCGTTTTCTCGAATTGATTGTCCTATTTCTCCGCGGAAGACCATAATTAATGGTTGATGGCTTTCGTTAAACGAAAAAATCTACTGTTCACGTATTTTGTAAAAATAACCGACTACCGTCATGAATTTGCAGCAAGCTAAAATTATATTGGAAAAAATCAATCGCTTGTACCAAAGCATTACCTTGGATAGCAACGTCGATATCCACGAACAAGAATTGATGTTGAGTTACATTCGGCAATTTTATACTTCATTCTCCGGTAATAGTGAAGATTTGAAAGGAGCAAGTCACAGAATCGTCAAACCGGTACAAACCACTCCAGTTCCTCCGGTGAGTCCTCCACCAGTCAATACTCCACCTACTCCACCTCCGGTCCCCAAAGTTGTGAAAGATGAAGCCCCTCCGGTTGTTCCCGTAGTCAAAAAACCAGTCGTTGAAGAAGCGCCCAAAGCCAGTACTCCACCTCCGGTAAGTAGTCCCGCTCCCGCTCCCAAAGTAGTCAAAAAAGAAGCGCCCATTGCCACGACTCCCCCCAAACCTACCCCTCCTAAAGCTCGACCAGCCGTCACCAAGATCGCTCCCAAAGTGGAAGAAGAGTTCGAAACCCTTTTTGAACACAGAGAGGCCAAAGAACTGTCAGACAAACTAGCGCAGACTCCTATTCGGGATTTGACCAAAGCCATTAGCATCAATGAAAAGATCCTAGCGGTTCAAGAATTATTTGATAAAGACGGGGATGCTTACGCCAAGGCCATTGGTCAATTGAATGGTTTCAAAAATTTTGATGAAGCCAAACCTTTTCTGACCCAGTTAGCCAAAACCTACAAATGGACAACGAAGGCCCGATCTAAAAAGGCCAAAGTCTTTATCAAATTGATCCGACGCAGATACAATTGATTCGATCTCCTCGCATCCTATTCACAAGAACACAGAGGTTTGACGACCTCACAAACCTAAATTTACGCTTATGAAAAAGATTGCCGTTTTCACTTCCGGTGGAGATGCACCAGGTATGAACGCCTGTCTCCGTGCGGTAGTCCGGACTGCCATCCATGAAAACTTGGAAGTTGTCGGAATCCGTCGGGGCTATGAGGGCATGATTGATGGTGACTTTTTGGAAATGAATGCTCATTCAGTAAGCGGAATCATCCAACAAGGAGGCACCATTTTACAATCGGCAAGAAGCGAACGCTTCCGGACGGTCGAAGGACGTCAGTTGGCCTTTGAACAATTACAAAAAGTAGGCGTTG
>JBCCSR010000099.1:0-10147 GCA_039199865.1 Bacteroidota bacterium | reverse complement strand
TTTGTCAATCGGATATTCTCGCAACTCAGCTCTAAAGCAGAGTTTAATATAAATCATCCAAAGGTAATTGCGCTTTTGAATTTTGGATGTTTGAAAAGGGCTTAGACCTCATTTGTAACCCGTTTTTTGTACGGACTATTGATGATGAAATCCGAGAATAAAATTGGTGAGTCCAAGAAAACGATGATTTACTTTGCATTGAAAGTCGTAAATCTCATCTTCGGAAGTTTCTTCCAAGTAGGCTTTGGTTAGCGGATAGCGTTCGACCAATTCATTATAACCACCAACACTCATGCGGAGATGGACCATCTCTTGATTGTTGTCCACAATCCGAAAAGGATCGGTTCGTTTGATGACGTGTTGTTTTTCAAACTGCCAGGTGGTAGACGTCAGTCTGACTTTCCGAATTCGGGAAATTCGAAAATGTCTCAATTCATTTTTGTCCACATCAAATGCCTGTAGGGTATCATCCGGGGGGCTAATGTGAAAAGGTTCTACAACGCGATCACTGATGATGTTGCTGGTAGAAGATCGGTATTCTACTAGCAAAACTTGCAGTCGATCTGCTTTAGCTGCGGTCAAAGAATCGACTTTACTCAGATAAGGCTTTCTCAAATAGGCGTGTCCTAGACGATTGTAATCGTACAAAGCAGTCAGCTTATGCTTCAATCTTTGCTGTTTTTTATCGTGAATCCCCAAACTATCAATGGCTTGATACAGCAATGCCTGATCTTCTTCAGAAAAATGCAACAGCTCTTTTAACTGCTTGTATTTGCCTTCCGAAACAAATTGATACCGATAGTTGGGCCGTTCGCACTTGAGTACAAAACCTGCATTTCTCAATGTTTCAATATCTCTTTTAATGGTACTTTCATCACAAGCATACCTATTGGCCAGCATGGCTTTGGTGTATTTGTTGGGGTTTTCCAGAATGGCCAGCATAATCCGCAAAAGCCGATGTTTGGTTCCGTATTCGTTCATGCCTTGTTTGAATTAATGGTCAACTTCTATCTACTTTCTCGAAGTAAAAAGAGGCCAAAAATTACGCAGGCAGCTCCTTTCATTCAAACCTATTTTCCAGTAGATCTCCCGAAAAATCCTTCATCTCCTACTTATAATTTACTAACAATCAAAAAATTAGCATCTCATCTTCTCCCGAAAAATTCAAACCTATAAAGTCCATATCCTTGACAAAAATCCTTGGCAAAACCTAAAAACCCGTAGTCCTCCGACTACGGGCTAGAATAAGTGTTGAAATATTTCACTTAGCCTAAGTCAACACTTTTATAATTGTACTTACTTTCCAAAAGAATGCTGGGCCCCACTAAAAACGAATCATCTTCTTCGTCGCACTTTGCCCGGCAGCTGACAATCGATAATAGAGCAACCCCTTTTCCCCTAGCGTGGCTCCGTCAATCGTGATTTGATGATACCCTCTGGTCAAATCACGATCCACTTGCTGCAAAATTTTTCCAGTAACATCGTAGAGGACCAGACGGACTGGGCCCGCCTCGGGGATCTCAAAACCAATGATGGTTTGATCGTCAAAAGGATTGGGCTGATTTTGGTGCAACACAAAAGAATTGGAATTTGGCTTTTCTCCTTCTCGGAATACTAAAGCCAAGTCCATCACCTCCCCATCTTCACGGTAGGCTTCGGCCGGGGTATAGCCCGGAGCCGCAGATAGGACTTCACTCAAGCGAGCGGCTTGCTTGGTCTTTAGTTGTAAACTAAACAAGGTCCTTTCCGCACTCATATCAAGGGCGGGCCATCCGTTCCAACTTCCAGTGAGGATGCCTCGATGGGGTTGACCAAAGTTTTCCGCTGACAAATGTTTGAGTTCCCCGGGAACAACCTCAAAGTGTTCCACTCGATCTTGGTCAATACGCCAACTGAATTGGTAGCCCATCATTGCTTTAAAGTCTTTGGCCCTTACGGGAACGGTGTAAACTTGTCCTGCCTCCAACCACTGGTCCTCCATTTCAAATGCTAAAGTTTGCACTGCATCACGGGTATCTCCGGCCAAGAATTGATTGGGAGTCGCCGAACCATTGACATCCCCTACTTTGATGGCAATGAAATTGGCCATTTGATCACCGGTCAATCCATTGAGCAAATAGACTTCCGGGAAGGTGCTGGTAAAAGGATTGAGTGGATCGAAGAAGGCATGGCTTTCTGCGACAAAGCGCCAAGAAGTATTGTTATTGAGCTCTTCATCAATGAATAAGATCAATTTTCGCAATTCGACCAAATCCGCCGCAGTGATGCTGCCACTGTTGTTGACATCTGCCGCAATCATTTCGTAGGGAGAATTTAAGGCTTGCATGCCCAAAATATGTTGGCTGATGTAAATCAAGTCCAGAGTATTGACGCCATTCAAAGGATCATCATTGCGGTAGGGAATGAGCTCGTAATTTTGTTGCGTTTCCATTTCAAAATCAAAGCCTCCACCTTCATTGGTCATCTCCTCATCAATCACACCCAATCCATCTTGATGGATACTGACCGACACGTTTTCTACCTCCGCTAAGGCTTCGGTAAAGATGGCGCCGGATACACTGGCCAAGGGAGAAATGGGTTCTGCTTTCAAACGGAAAGTCGCCGTGGTACTGGCCTGATTGCCGCATTGATCTGAGGCTGTAAAGGTAACCACTGTCGTTGCAAAAGGACCGCTAAATGCTGTATTTGGACTAGCAGGAGCATAAGTCCATTCGGGACTCTCAACAAAACTATTGCATTCATCCTCCGCAGTCATGGAAGCAATGTTATCCAAAGCCCAATTGTCGTATTCCATTTGCGATAAAGCATTGTGATAGCGAATCGCATCATACGTTTCACCGGAGATGCTAGGAGCGGTACTGTCTTTAATGACCACCAATGCCGTACAAGTTGAAGAACGCTGACACTGATCGGTAGCGGTAAAAGTAACGATTTGGTAAGCCACCGTATTGGGAATAGCGACCCCTACCCCACCATTACAATCTTGGGGAATAAAGCCATCGGGACTAAAATCATTTAGAATACTTAGGTCTCCAATACAGGAAGTACTGACCACGGCCGTACTGGCAAAGTTTGCAAAACTGGCTTGAATCATATCCGTATCTGCCGGACAGTCAATTACACAAATATCTGGTGGGCACACAAATTCGGGGCCTTCATTTTCCACGGTAAAGACTTGTTGGTCGGTAGCAATTCGACCGCAAGCATCTTCCACAGTATACGTGTAGGTGTAAGTAGTACCCGGACAATTGACCGCTCCATCGACAAAGGGACCATCAACACTCAAATCGTATCCCAGAATACAATCCGTACTGACTTGAGCGGCATTTTCATTGGGCACAGCATTGTACGAACAGTTGATCATCCCCCCTGCTGGTGCCGATACACTTGGGCCATTTGCACTCTGATTGTAGATCAGGGCTTGACTGGCCGTACTGCTATTGCCACAAACGTCGGTGATGGTGTAGGTCCGAGTAATGGTTCGGGCAGCAGGAGCGGCAGAACAATAATCCAATAAAGCTGGATGAACGGGTTGGTCAACAAAACTGACGGACAACTCATTCGTTGAAGCGCAATTGTCCATTGCGGTAGCCCCATTCAAATTTAGGAAAGCATTGATACTGGTCACTCCCACGGGGGGATCCGTCAAACAGGCCAGGCCATTGATTTCGCCGGGAGCCGTAATGCTGGGCGGGGTGTTGTCCGACACTAGAATCGTTTGGATACAAGTTGAGGAATTGCCACAGACATCCGTAGTCAACCAATTGCGCGTGATGGTGTAATTGTATTGACTACAGCCAAATAAGCCTTGGGTACTTTGATCCGTAAAAGTAGTACTAATGTCTGCTTCGACTGCACAATTATCACTTACCAACAACATCCCCGTATTGGTTGGATCCGTACTTTCTTCACAGCTAATGTTTACATTATTGACTTGGGTACAATCGGCAACCGGAGGCGTCGTATCTTCCACTTGAATGCTTTGTGAGCAAGTAGAAGTATTGCCACAAGCATCAGCAGCGGTCCAAGTACGTAAGATGGTATATTCGTATTGCGAGCAACCAGACAATCCTTGCGTACTGACATCACTAAAAGTAAAACTGATGTCATCGATGGTAGAACAATTGTCCATGGCAACTGGTGCGCCCACCGCAGTTGGATCGCTACTCTGATCACATTCGATGCGAACACTTGGGATATCCGTACAATCCATGACGGGTGCAATATCATCGGTGAGTTTAATGATTTGGGTATGAACAGCGGTGTTGCCACAAGCATCGGAAGCCGTCCAGGTTCGCATAATGGTATAGGCATAAGTAGAGCAAGCATCGCTTCCCTGGGTAGATTGATCGCTATGCGTGATGGTCATTTCATCCGTAGACGCACAAGCATCGGTAGCAGCCAGCATTCCGGTAGCTACTGGTAATGTACTGCTTCCACAGGCCAAGGTTTGATCGGTCACATTGGCGATATCAAGCATCGGTGGAGTCGTATCTTCTACCGTGATGATTTGATCATAAGTTGCGGTATTGCCACAAGCATCAGTAGCCATCCAGGTGCGGGTAATTTGGTAATTGTATTGTTCACAAGCCGTCGATCCCTGAGTGGAAACATCCGAGAATTGCAAGCTGATGGCATCCGTTGCAGAACAATTGTCGGCAACTCCTGGTTCGCCCGTGGCGGTGGGTGCAGTACTTTCCGTACAATCAATCGTAGTATCATTGGCATTGCCATTGTCCAAAGCGGGTACCGTCATATCTTGTACAGAAATGGTTTGCGTACAAGTGGAAGTACTGCCACAAGCATTGCTGATGGTCCAGGTCCGCAAGACGGTCAACACGGGATTGGGGCAACTGCTTTGTTCAATGACATCAATATAGGTGGCCGAGGTGGCGGCACAGGCTCCCCCAAGATCACTGATCGTTCCGGGAAAATCCGCTAAGGTGATGCTGGCCACTGTCGTGGAAAAATCAAAGCCAGTAGTGGCAGCATTGATGACCGTTTCATCGCAGCCCGCAAGAGGACCAATGTCTCCATTACAAGTCGCGGAGACGCCAACATTATCGACTACGGAAAACGTTTGGGTCGTCACGGAGGTATTGTTCCCATCATCGGTAACGGTCCAAGTCCGTTCCACCACAAAATTTGGACTGGGGCAAGCATCGTCAATAATGACATCAATATAGGCCACGGTAGGATTGGCAGAAGTACAAGTCGTAATGGTTCCGGGAAAATCTGCCGCGGCAACACTAGAAGAAGTCGTGGAAAAATCAAAACCAGTATTGGCCACATTAATGGCGCTTTGGCCACAGCCTTCTAAATCTTGGGAAGTATTGTCGAGTTCTGCGTTGACCGAACCACCAATCAGGTTGACTTGAATGTCTTCCACGCAAGCTCCTAACAATACATTACCACAACCATCATCAAAAGACCAATGTCGTTCTACGTTGAGGACACCGTCCGTACAGCCATCATCGGTAACGACGTCATAGTAATACGCCCATTCAAATTCGGAAACGCAGTAAATGTAGTCCCAAAAATGGACGGAGTCCACCACGGGAGCATAATCGTAAGCGGCATTCGCCGCGGTAATGGATTCTGTTCCCGTCCCATCAAATATCCAAGGGGCATCGCCACAGGTGAAAAACTCATCTACATAAGGAGGGATGGTATCGATCACTTCAATATATTGCACACAGGATGCTAAAATATTTCCAGCAGCATCGACCGCATGGTAGGTATTTACTTCGGTATATCCCTGAGAGCTACATTCATCGATTCGCTCTCGTTCAAAATCAATGCGAGCCCAGCAATCGGAATCGACGTAGGGAAAAATGGGGGCACCTGGAGGCGGTTTAATAACTCCTCTTGGGCTATACAATGTAGTGTCAGCAGGACAAACGATGGCAACCGGGCCTTCGGGAGTAATGGTAACGCTCCCGCTTGCATAATTTTCACTTCTTACATTGACATCATTTGCAGCAACCGTATAGGCTCTAAGTTGATAAGTCCCTGGATCTGGGAAGAAATGAGATCCACCGCCAGAACAATTGTCACAGATCATTTCAAACTGACCCGAACCCGGAGCAGTCTCCACGTAAATGTCATAAAGCTCATTCCAGAACGCACCAAACTGTTCTCGACAGGCAGATTTTCCTACGTATACGGGGGCAAAGGTATTGGCACAAGCATTGTCGGGCCCACTTACACTTTTGGGTGCGGGAGGCGTATAATTGACCGATACACGAGCCCCGGAAGTGACCGTCGAAAATAAAAAATTATTGTTAATCGGACAGGTATATTCAAATTCAAAAAATCTGCCCTCTGGTCCCAGACCAGATAAAGGGGGAACAAAACACAATTTCTGTTGAAGATCAAACACATCTTCGGTGAGGGCGCAAATATTGGCATCATAACTGGTAAACTGGCTATAATCACTATTGCACGTACCAAAGATGCCATTGTCTTCCCAACATCCATAAGATTCGATGGGAAAAATATCAGACTGACCAATGGCGGTAATGTGGAGTGGCCAGGTGTTTTCCGTGACATGTCCATCCAAGAGCATCAAGTTCTCTGAGTTCACATCGACCCAATCTTCATCATTACAGTTACAACAATCTTTTTGTACACAATCATCAGAATAGGTTAGATCTCCGTATTTAAATCTTACCTTCCAGCGATAATCGGTATCCCCATTGGAGCCATCACAATCCTGAAAGTCAGCTCCGAGATGGGTGATCTTCATGTCAATGGTGATCGGACCACCACCGACTTCAGTGGTATTCTGAGTTTGAGCCGTCACCTCAGTATTTAGGATACTTAAAGCCATCAAAACGATGGATATTATTTTATAGTATTGCACTTTCATCGTTTCGGCTTTTTTTAGTTCATAGTGATTTCACGGAATCCATCAAATTCGCGCGGATAATTTTCCGCCCAGTTTCTAAAATCAATTTTATACTGACGCTCTTGCGCTTCTATTTCGAGCGCGCGATCAGGTCGGGGAAAATGAGGAGCAACCCGATCAATTTTTGCTTGATGCGTTGGATAATGATGGTACATGTACCAAAAGGGATTGTAAATCTCCTCCCTCGGTATCAAGCCTTCAACGCCCAATGTAATGTGGGAAGGGTTGAGCGTTTTGACCTCCGGAATGTTCAGCATCGCTTTGACCTCTTCAGGATATCTTTTGGTCCAGGCCTTTCTTTCCGTCGTAAAGTGGGGGCTGTACCGTTGGGGAAAATGAGGGGCTACGGTTTGTAGCGTTTTGGTAGCGATATCTAGCTGGTGAATCAAGGCTTGCCAAGGGTCGATCTTGGTCGAACGAATGGTCACGGTCTGCTGAATTACGGGAGTGGGAACAGGTTCTG
Source organism: Bacteroidota bacterium (assembly GCA_039199865.1). Taxonomy (GTDB): domain Bacteria; phylum Bacteroidota; class Bacteroidia; order Chitinophagales; family Saprospiraceae; genus JALZUU01. The sequence continues at coordinate 2,774 of JBCCSR010000099.1, read as the reverse complement.
GGGTGGATACTGCCAGATTGGCTGCTAATGGTTTTGGGGCATCCGCTTGCTCGATCGTAAAGTAAACGCTCAAGAGGTAAATGCTCACGGAAAGCAGTAGCAAACAAAGCACTTCGAATGCCACTAATTTATTGGATTTAGAGTTAAGTACCGGTATTTTCATTATTCATAGATTTGTTCAAAAAAATCAGCTTTGATGATGGCATAAAGTTAAGTGGGAAAGCGGCTTTCTATCGCTCACTATTTGATCTAAGAGGTGGACCATTTATTCAGTACAAAAGGAGCGCCCATCGTTGACGGACGATGGGCGCTAAAATCGTTCGAACGATAATGTAACTAGCCTAATTCGAGGGGGACGCTATTGATATTTTGATGTATAGTATCCCAACCTTTCATTTTTTTATTTACGATAACAAAAAGTTAAATCACGTTTAAAAAATTAGGAGGACTATCTATTCCTAGAGGTGGAATATTTGTTGGAAGAGAAGGGCTTGGCAAAAATCTGGATATTCATCCATCTCGGGTAAAGACCATTCAATTTGTTAGTTATTCATGCTTCATTTATCTGATTCCTAATCGTACTCAATCGAAGCCACCACATTGAAGAAAAAAGAGGGGCAAGCGCAAAATGAACTTGCCCTCCATCTGTTTAACTCAAATAATAGCTCCAATTGAGTACTAAAAACTCATTTATTTTATCTCATTTTTTTTGACTTGATGATGGCCATCCCAATCGATTGGAAGGTAGTATGATCGTATTTACACCCATTTGTTCAAGTGTTATTGTTTTGTAAGCATACTACAAAGTTAGGGAGGGTCGAGGCCAAACAGGGGTATTATTTGGTCAAATAGGTGGAGTCATTATTCATGGGGTGGACCATTTATTCAGAGGGTGGACTATTTATTCAAATGGCCCAAAAAGAGGAAGTGTGATGGGTACAGAGCGAAGCCATTCAACGAGACTTCAGATGCTCAATTAAATCTGCAAGTGCTGCAACTGTTCTTCAAAATCGTACTGCAAATCTTCGTGCAATTTGCTAATGGCAGTTTGAACCTTCTTCACCTGGCTCCGATAAACATTACTCAAGACACGACTACGGTGAATGGGAATTTGCTGGACCTTGATTTGTTCCAAAAAGAAAATGCGCAATTCGGCCTCCGTTTCTTTATTGCCGGAATACCGAATGAATTTGTCCAATTGGCGAAGGACCTTCCTCAAGGCTTTCTTGGTAAAATAAATACTGGGTTGGGCCACCGTTTTCATCTTTTCCTCCAAGTCTTCTTTAATGCCATTGATGTAACGTTCTTCGTTGTCTGCCTCAAAAATCAAATAGGTCAATAGTTCTTTGTTGTCTTTTTTAAATCGGGCCAAACGAAGGCAAATCTCCAAGAGCGTTTTTTGATCTTTTACCTGCAGTTCTTTTTTGAGTTCGGTGATGCGCGCTGTTTCCATGTTTTAATTGTTACTTGAGCATGCTACTCTTTCGAAAAAAATTCAGTACTCAAGAAAACATAAAAAAGCGAGAGGAACAAGTCTTTAACAGAACTTATCCCCTCACGTTCTAATCCAAACAAAATTTTTAAGGCAATTGAATGGGAAAAAGACAGTGTCAGTACGCTTGATGATGGAATTAGGAGGACTGCGTCGCAAAAAAAAGGCGGCAACAGGTAATGTGTTGCTGCCTCGACATGATAGGTCTAACCCAAACAAATGAATATGAATTTTTATAATTACTTTACAGTTGATTGCGTCTTTTTGTCCTTACAAAGATGGGCCTTAAACGACCATTTGCCCTCGCACTATTTGGTCTAAAATGAGGATTATCTATTCGCCAGGTGGACTATTTATTCACCAGAGGTGGACTATTTGTTCTAAATTCTATGAAGTATTGAAAAGAAGCCGTTTATTGACTTATCTTGTAGTAGCAAAAAGTAAAGCACATTAGGCTCAACACCTCAAACAACTGTTGTATCATAGATGATCAAAGCAAGATTACTTTTTATGGCCCTACTCTGCTCGATGCTCCAGCTCAGTGCTCAGGAAAAGCAATTCACTGGTCTGGCAGCATTGGAAGATGAGTCTAGCCCACCTTTCAATAGAGTGATTGAGTACACCAATTTTATCTGGGACAACTTGATGTTTTCTGACCCCGACAGTGCCTATGTCCTACTTTTGAAAGCAGAAAAATTTGCCATAGAAAAGGACGAAACACAAGGCTTGGGCTACATCTACAACAACATTGGCGTCAGCCATGGCATTCGGGGCAATCTGGCAGAAAGCAGTAGTGCCTTTCGATTGTCTAGCGAAAAGCTATTGGAGGCTGAAGATTATCAAATGTACGTTTCCGTGATGGAAAACCTCGCACATTCTTACCAGCAAGGTGGCTTGTGGTCGAAGGCCATCAGTACCTTAAAGAAGTCTGAGGAATATGGTGAAATCCATCAGATCCAATATCAAAAAGACTATCTCAACGAAGTATACGGTAGAGTTTACCTAGGTCAAGGCAATTTGGCAGCGGCAAAGCGTCGCTTTTTCAAAGCCATCACCCTTTATAATCCCAAAAAAGACAGCATTGACATTGGTACCAATTACAAATACCTGGGCGACATTTACCAAAAGGAAAACAAGATTGATTCGGCCTTTTATTTCTACCAAAAATCACTTAACATTCACCAAAAGTTGTCTAGATCCAATGCTTGTCAAACCACGCTGAGCATCGGCCAATTGTATTTCAAAACCGGGCAACTCGAAGCTGCCAAAAACTATTTGTCCC
>JBCCSR010000098.1:0-10270 GCA_039199865.1 Bacteroidota bacterium | reverse complement strand
TACCATCTCCAAGTTTGCTGTAATTGTTTCATGATGCTATTCTATTGCAAATAGAAGTCCAAATTATGGGTGGTGAGCTCTCCTACTGATAAGCGCTCCGTGACAAAGCCATGGCAGGTTTCCCAAGCTAAACGCCCGCAAAAGCACTGAAGCCGCCATCAATCGCAACCACCGTACCCGTTACAAAACTAGCGGCATCGCTACAAAGCCAATTGACCACACCAGACAATTCCTCTGGTTGACCAAAACGCTTCATTGGCGTATGGTCAATGACTTTTTGACCCCGTTCCGTCAGCGTACCATCCGCTTGAAGGAGCAAATGACGATTTTGTTCGGCGATAAAAAAACCGGGAGCAATGGCATTGACGCGAATGTTGGGCGAGTACTTGGTCGCCATTTCTACAGCCAACCATTTGGTGAGATTGTCTAGCGCAGCTTTAGCCGCAGAGTAAGCCAATACTCTGGTTAGCGGGCGTTGTGCCGCCATAGAAGAAATATTGAGAATGACTCCAGTTTCTTGTTGAACCATCGCCTCGGCAAAAACGAGTGTGGGCAATAAGGTTCCTTTTAAATTAAGGGCGGTCACCTGATCAAAATCAGTGATGGACAAATCAAAAATACTTTGCTCCGGTCCAATGCTTGCCCCCCGCTTATTTCCTCCCGCGCAGTTGATCAAAACATCAATGCTCCCCCACTGCTCCAGCATCCGCTCCCTGGCTTTCACCAAACTTTCTTTCTCCAAAACATCTGCCACAAGTGAAATGGCTTCTCCTCCCTCCGCGAGCAGTGTTTCAACTACCTCCTGTGCCTTCTCCTGCTTTCGACTCATGATGCCCAACTTGGCTCCAGCTTGTACGAGGCCTTTGGCCATGGCACTTCCTAGCGTACCACTGCCTCCGGTAATGACAACTGTTTTTCCCTTTAAATCGGCAAAAGAAGACTTGATCATATTGAACATTTACCCCAATGAAGAAGAATTGTTTCTAAAAATTGAGGAATTATTTTGGTTGTTCGCTATTTCCTTGGCGATTATTTTTTTTGATCAAGATTTAAAGTCTATTTATGTTGGCAAAACTTCCATCAATAAAAACCCTTTTGCCAAACGAGTCCTCAGTAAAAGCGTTTCAAGTCCAATGCTGCTCACGCTTTGTCCCAGTGTTGCAACTCTATCAAATTGCCATCGGGATCTCGAACGTAGATAAAGGTAATGCGACCGACGCCCTCGATCTTTCTTTCGGTAATCTCTCCTGATTTTGTACCTCCATGTGCCAATAATTTTTCAACTACCGCCTTCACATCTTCTACCTCAAAAGCGATGTGCCCAAAACCCCGCGTATTGGGATAAATCGTTTCTCCCTCTATCGTTTCCCCGTATTGATAAATCTCAAGCGTTGGCCCATCGGATCCATGACCAGGTAGCCGCAAGTGCGCTCCTTTTAAACTGGCATTCCGAACGCCCGTCCCCTTTTCCAACCAAGCTCCAGATTGATTTCGGAGTGGTGGAACGAGTTCGCATGCAAAAACGTGGATATAAAAATCAACCAGCTTTTGCCAATTCTTGCTAATGATATTGGTATGTACGTATCTCATTTTCTTTGATCGTTAATCGTTGACAGCGGTCACAAATCGGCGGCCTGGCCAGCTTTTGCTGACGATGAACGCTGCTGCATTGTTTTGTGCTGTTTTCTATTTCTCCAATCATCAATTTACAAAACTAAAAAGACTGTTCTTGCATAGAACAGTCTTTTTAATAATAACCTTATGTATTTGATTTACCTGCTAGTATTCCATAGGTTGATTTTTCTTTTTAACGAGCCATTGGCCATAGTTTACGAATAGCAAGTGCGTAGGGAATAAGAGCTACAAAGACCATCATTCCTGCATAGCTTAACATACTGGTCGTATCTAATTCGCCAAAAAGAAAAGCGTCCAACAGATCACCTCCCTCAGTGATAAACCGCATTATAAAAACGATAAGTAACATCGGGACTGACCGCTTGTAAAGAGCAAGAGCAGCGACTGCTGCTGCTGCTATATTACGAATAGCATATTTGAAAACGGCGGTATCGAATGTGGAACCGTCAGCCAGGGTCTTCATACCGAGGTCAGGACCAGTTAAATGCATAATACCATACAGTAGCGGAGCACCTACAACAATAATGACACCATACCAAAATATCCAGGTTGGTATTTCATCTTGGTTTTCTCTTATTGTTTCGCTTTTCGTCATGTTGTTTAATTTTTGAAGATGAATTAAAAAAATGATTGATTCGATTTTTAGTTAGAATGCCCCTTGTCGAATGGCTGTAACTTAGAGCATGTTTAAAAATTACCCTTCAGGCTGAAAATGTCCCTTTTCTGTTTGTACTTCAGCTATTTTTCAGCACGTAGCCTCCGGCTATGCGCTTCGAAATGAGCCTCGTCTAAACAAAAAATGAATCATTTTCTTCTCCAAAAGCAAAATTTAAACATACTCTTACTTATTTTGAAATTTTAGCCCTACGGTCATTGCGGTATTTCGATTTGTATTATTGGGGACAATTATATTTTCGTAATGGCTTTCTAAATTAATAGTTAGTGAAAATTTATTTGAGATATGAAATAAAATAGTAGGCTCTACCCGCCATATATAATTATTGCGTTCTTCAATAGATTGCAATAGATACAGCGTGTATTGCAAACTTAATTTCTCTGGAATTAATTTATGATTGCCCACCGCAAAGGCGTTTATTCGGAGAGTATTATACCCCGATATGGTCTTAAAACCTGTATCGTCATACGCCAACCAAGCATTGAGTCTTATGTTACTCGATTGATTTTCAAGCAACCTCCAACCTATCCCCAAACCCGGTGTATGTCTTCTTTGTATTTGATAGAATTCACTTTTGTAATAGATATATCCAAGCACAGGAAATACTCTTTGCTTGGGGAGAATAGAAATTAAAATCCTACTAAAAAGCTCATTTTCCCCAACTCTTCCATTTGTTTTTAGGTATTTATAATTCGTAAAAAAATCTGTTTCCCAGTATTGGGCAGACAATATATAGTTTCCATCTATTGATAGAATAGTTTGATTTAGCTGTCCTTCTTTGAATGTTCCACGTGCATTCAAAGAATATTGAATAGCGAGTGAATCTTGGGCAGAAATAGACTTCATCATCAAACAAACAAAGAATACCAGCCCCCATTTCAATATCAGTATATCCCAATCTTTCATCAAAATACTTCCTTTACTGCCAATGAGTTATTTAAACTTTAGCATGATCATTCTTCCATCTGGAATAAAGACCAATGGCTTTTGTTATTTTGATATTCTCTTATTTAAAAAGCTATATCGTCCCATAAACATTGTAGCTGCATCCATTTCTTGCATGAAAGCTTTTGAAGTCGGATGGGCCATAAATCCATCTAATGATGCGTCAGAAGAGGTTTTATCTGTCCAATAAATTGCAACGGCTTGCCTACCTTCATCATCAACTCCTATCAATCGTTGTAGGAATCCCGTTCTTTTACCAGTGAAGTCAGTTTCTACTTTATAATTGAGCAATTTGAATTTCGCTAAGTCAGTACCTTGCTTTACATTAAAGGTCATGACCTCCACGAAATTACTATTAGGAGCATCGAAGTCTTTATCCATTGCGTACCTTGACATCTTCATACTCAAACCATTTATCATTTGAGCATAGTCTGCAACAGAGGCGTCACTCATGAATTTTTTCATAGATGCAGCAGCAGCAGCAGTACTTTTCCAGTAAACCAATACTGCATATTCTCCTTTATCGTTTACACCACTTTGTCGTTTAATAAACCCTGGTTGTTTGCTGGTATAATCGTTTTCAATTTCTAAATCCCTTTTTTTAAACGCCTCAGGATTGACATTGGGATTAATATTGAAAGTCGTCAATTCCATAATGGTACTTGCTCGCATATTTGTTTCGTCTTTTAGTGATTGATTAGAATCTTTGTTGACAGAGCATTGACTCAGTAACAAAGCCAATAGTAGTAAGGAATAAGCTGTTGGATTCTTCATTTTACAACATTTGATTTAAAAGAAAATCAGTTGCAAAATTGAGGGAATAAGCAAAAACAGAGGTATCAGATATGGGATAAAATGTTGTACTTTTAGGAAAAGAGGGACTTGATTTCACTCCTAAACTCGGATGGCGTTTTTCCAGTTTTCTTTTTGAAGATATTTGAAAAATAACTTTTCTCTTTGTATCCAATCGCAAAACCTATTTCATAAATAGTCTTATCCGTTGTGGTCAGTAAATGCTTGGCTTCAATGAGCTTCCTCGTTTGTATAATTTCAGTAATGCTTTTCTGCAAGATACGTTTACAGATCAAGTTTAAATTTCGACTACTCATCTGAAGTTTTTCAGCGTAAAAAGATACACTAACTGGACGATGATAATTTTTTTCTAACAGTTGTAAAAATTTGACAAATGGACTGTCTATATTATTAGCAAGATGGCTTTTATACAATTTTCTCTTTTCGACTTCTAAAATTGTTAACATTGCATTTAACAAACTTCGAGTAATTGCAAAGTTCAGTGAATCCTGTTGGGTTTCTTCTTCAAGCATTTCACATAAAGTGACGAAGCGTTCAAATTCCCAATCAGTTGAAAAAGCAATATTTGCATGATCATGAAAAAAATGATAAAGCTGAAAAATAGTTTCAGAGACAAATTCACTTTGGAATCGAATTACAAAGCCGTCGCAGTCTCCATCCTTTTGCAATGGTTTAATCTGGTGTGTTTTGCCTTTTGTAATGAAGCTAACAAATGGAGCACAAAGCAAGGTAGCCTCAAAATCAATAAAATGTTCAAGCGTCCCTTTTTTAACCACAATGATTTCTTCGTAGCTGTGTTGATGAGGTAAGTTAGGCTCTTTGGCAAGTTCCTCTAACACTAAATTATTCACTCGAAATATGTTAAAAAGCGTATTCATTTCATCAATGGTCATTCAATTAAGTTTATTTTGTTTCGTTCTGTTTTGAGGTTCTATTTAATAGCACACAACAGACAAAGATAGATCATCAGCTAAAAAACTTTATAACATCAACGCTTGAAAATAATTTGGACTCACCCCTTCCGTAAGCCAAGTTGCCCGTTGGGCCATCGTTGACATCGGCATCCGAAAATTTAAACCACTCAGAATATTTCTCATTCTCCGGAGCATAAGTGGGTTCGTAGGAAACCCAGATTTTATTTTTGGTCAATCAATGGTGCTACCCATTGGCACTGAGGGTGTTGAATGGGAATAAAGCCTAAGAAATCCTCCACCGAGGCATCGACTACAGGGAGTGAATCATTAGACAGCTACTTCTCTCCTGCCATCATTTGTAAAGATTAGGAATCAATTACCAGGCATCAATTCTACGATGATGGGGTACGATTCGAGGAGTGGAGGCAGACCAAGACTGTAGCGCCGTTCGAATCCAAGTCCGCGTATCTTTGGGATCGATTACCTCGTCAAATTCCAAGAAAGAGGCCGCACTCAATGCTTTTCCCCGATCATAAAGACTGTCTAATAATTGCTGGTACAATGCCGCTCTTTTTTCTGGATCGGCCTCTGCTTCCAACTCCTTTCGAAAGCCCAATTTGACCGCCCCTTCCAAACCCATCCCGCCAAACTCTCCGGTTGGCCAAGAAATGGTCAGCAAAGATTCGTGTAAACTTCCCCCCGCCATCGCCATGGCGCCCAGACCATAAGCCTTTCGCAAAACGATGCTTATAATGGGAACGCGTAAAGACGCCGCTACCAAGTACATACGAGAGGAGTGCCGTACCATACCCGTTTTTTCACAATCGGGCCCCACCATAAATCCAGGCGTATCGCAGAGCGACAAAATGGGGAGATCGAAAGCATCACACAATTGCATAAAGCGTGCGGCTTTATCTGCTGCATCGCTGTCAATGGCCCCACCCAAATGCCGGGTACTATTGGCCATCAGGCCCATTGCTTGCCCTTCAATACGTACCAGGGCGGTAATCAAATTTTTGGCAAAACCCGATCTCAATTCCAAGACAGAATCTTTATCTGCCAACTGGTTGATCACTTTGAATGCATCGTAGGCGAAACGACGATTCTCGGGAATAACGGCTCTTAAAACCGATTGATCTTCACAGGTCCAATCCGCGATGCTTCCCTGAAAGTAAGACAAATATTTTTGGGCGGCAGCTACTGCTTCCGCTTCGTTTTCAACCAAAATATCAATGACCCCATTTTTGTGTTGGACCGCGGAAGGGCCAATCTCCTGGGGATGAAATTTCCCCAATCCTCCTCCCTCAATCATTGCCGGACCTCCCATGCCCATCCAACTATTTTGACAAGCAATAATCACATCAGAGCAGCCCGCCAATGCAGCATTTCCCGCAAAACAATAGCCGGAAACAATGGCAATGCGAGGAACCTGTCCACTTAGTCGCGCATAAGCCGCAAAACTTCGGATATCCAATCCACCGGCAGTAATCGCATCGAAGTCAACATCTCCAGGTCTTCCTCCCCCTCCTTCTACAAAAAAAACAATCGGTCGCTTGAGGCGATGGGCAAGCTCCATGATGCGATCCGTTTTTTTGTGGTTAAACGCCCCTTGAGTGCCCGCCAATACGGTATAATCGTAACTCAAAACCAAGCATTTGCTTTGCTCCGCTCCAAACCAGTCTCCATTAATCGAACCAATACCCGCCACCAATCCATCTGCTGGCGTCTCTTCCATCAGTTGTTGTAAACTTTTTCGACCTCTTTGCCCAGCAATGATCAAACTCCCCATTTCCAAAAAACTAGCTTCATCACAGAGGTCAGCGATATTCTCTCGTGCGGTTCGTTGCCCTTTCTGATGCCTTTTGGCAACGGCTTCCGGTCGATATTCATCTGCTAAATACTGTTGTCGATTTTTCAAATCTTGCAGATCGGCTCTCAATGGATCGGATGCTTCATTGGCTGGCTTGTCCATAACGTGGTAATGATTAAAAGATTTAAACAAAGGTAATCAAGTCGGGTTCGAGATGCGGTAGCTCGTTAAAACTAAGTACGTTAAACTGTTGGTTGGAATAGAAAAACTGACTGAAAGAAGTATTGCGAATGGAAAAATTCATCGCTGCTACACTTTGTTCATTTTCCAATTGAAGGGATTCCGCAATGATCGAAGAGATGGTCCCACCGGAAGTGAATACCGCCACTTGCTCTCCCTTTCCAGTTTGTTGCAAAATGGTGTCCAAAGCATTTTTTACATTGCGACGAAAGTCAGCCCAAGATTCAATTCCTGGAACTTCAATATTTCCCAAGACCCATTCATTCATAAATTTTTGAAAGACCAAAAGACTATTTCTTTTGGCAATTTGAGGGTTGGCTTTACCAGCCAAATGCCACTGTTTGATTTGGGGATAGCGCTCCATCAATTCTGGCATCACCTTTCTCACTCCTTTGGGGCCCGAGTGTTCTTTTAATGCCTCTAGGCAAACGGGGCGGGGCATTTTCAATTGCTGTTGGGCATAATGTTCTGCCACGATTTTACAGGTATGCTGTTGTCTTTGCAAAGGCCCCACAAACACCTGGTCAAAACTCAATTTTTTTTGTACGAGATACTTTCCCAATTCAAGCGACTGCTTTTCCCCTTTTTTCGAAAGTTGATCATAATTGTCTGCCAAATAAGAAGCTTGGGCATGGCGAAAAAAATAGAGTTGACTCATAGGTAATTTTATTTTTGATCAATGACTTATCCTGTACCACAGCATTCGCAATGAAATCGATGGTCAAAACAAATCTTCAATTCTTTTCTTTTGAATGGCTTGCCAAGCCATCATCATAAACAATTGGGTCATCTTATCGAGGTGGGCAAAGCGCTCATCGGTGGTCAAACCTTTATTGTAACGATAGAAAATCTGTTGTACAATCACCGCAATTTTAAACAAACCATAGACATAATAAAACACACGATGTTCTACTGGACGGCCACTTTTTTGCGCATACCGATCCAGGAGTTCATTCCGTCCAGGATTCCCCGGCAAACTCGTTGGAGAAGGCCAGCTTTTCAGAATAAAATCGCCATCGCTAGGCATCGTCCAATAGGCTACCGAAGTACCCAAATCCATCAGGGGATCTCCCAGCGTACACATTTCCCAATCTAAGATGGCCGCTACGGCAGACCACTGATCATCGGCAAAAACAACATTATCGTATTTGTAATCATTGTGAATCAAACTATGAGCGTAAGTTTTGGGCTGACTTTCCTCCATCCATTGCATTACCTTTTTTGCCTCCGGTATATCGTGGGTAGCCGCTCGGAGATATTGCTTGCCCCAATTATTGACTTGTCGCTCGACATAGCCCTCAGGCCTTCCCAAATCTTCCAAACCAATACTTTTGTAATCCAATTGATGCAGCTCCACAAAAGTATCCAACCAACTGTTGGCAATTACGGCAAAATCAGGTGCGGTCACTTGTCGTTTCTTGACTTCTTTCATCGTCAAAATGATCCCTTCTACCTTTTCCATCACATAAAATGGAGCTCCAATTACTGCGGAGTCTTCAGTGTAGGCATAAGCGATAGGGGATTTTTTGAACGCCTGATTTAAGTTGGACAAGACTTTGAACTCTCGCCCCATATCATGCCCTCGCTTAATGGCGCCAAAAGGAGGCCTACGCAATACATATTCTTGGTCACCCACTTGGATCAAGTAAGTCAGATTGGAAAATCCGTTGGAAAACTGACTAATGTTCAAAGCTGCTTCATGGGAATCAATCAGTTGATGCTGATGAAGAAAATGTTGGAGTTGAGCCTCATCGAGCTCTTCTCCTTTTCTGACGTTTTGTGGCATAAGTTTTCAGTTTGTGAGCACTTCGAAAAGAAGTTCAAATATAGAGTTTTACCGCTAGACATTAGATTTTGGACTCCTTTTGCTGCGTTTTACAAGAAAAATTATTGCAAACTCAGATCTTCCACTCCGATATTTTCGCTCGGGACGAAGTGGTGTAAAAGAAGAATAAAGACAATACACCTCTTCATTTTTTACAGACCCCTTACCACCAAAAAAATAAATTCTCTGGTTCAATTTCATTATACCAGTTTAATAATTTCAGTGGATTTATTTTTGAGGGCCAGCCATATGATAAATTATTGCTATTATTGGTAAATAGGTTTTTTGAATAAAAAATTGAGAGAAGTTTTTTTCAGTTTTTGGAACTTAGAAATTCTGGAATGGAGACGTAGCTTGGGGCAAAGGGTGGGACCCTCTATCTGGCATCCTTAACTGAAATAAAGGCAGCTAGACCAGCGCCCTCAAGATCGGCCCAAAACCAATCTCTTGAGCAATAACCATTAATAGCATAGCTTCGCCACCCAAATCTGGTGCATCTTTGCAGGAAATGGTATCTAATCAATAATGACCAATTTGTAGGATCCCGTATAAACTGGCCAGATACTATACTTAGAGGCAGCAACAGCCCAAATTCCATGAACTTTCAGGCACTTTTTTTCTCAAAAAGACATCAATCACTGAAAATCAACAAAATATTTTTTTGACGATCCTTACTCCTTACATCAACAAGAAAATGCTCAATGAAACGTCGACAAAACCCTTTCCTTTATTTTTCCATAAAGTTCTTTTCTGATGAATCGAGTCCAAAAACAATTTGATCTGACTGGTAAAGTTGCCATTGTCACGGGTGCTTCTAAAGGCATCGGTGAAAGTATTGCCCGGGGTTTAGCGGAATTTGGAGCAAAAGTGGTCGTGAGTAGTCGCAAGCAGGATGCCGTAAATGCAGTTGCTGCTTCCTTTCGAAAAGAGGGTTGGGAAGCCAGCGGAGTTGCTTGTCACGTCGGAGAAGAAGAGCAACTGAAGCAACTCGTCAAGCAAAGTTTAGCGCTCTACGGGCAGATCGATATCCTCATCAATAATGCGGCCATCAATCCCGTCTTTGGCCCCATCGTCGAGGCAGATGGATCACTTTTCGACAAAGTCATGAATGTCAATGTAAAGGCGGGGATGCTCTTGGCCAACCTTTGCCATCCTCACCTAAAAAAAGGAGATGGCGGATCCGTCATCAATATCGCTTCTGTTGAGGGGCTTAAACCTTCCTTCGGATTGGGGGTTTATAGTGTGAGTAAAGCCGCCGTGATTATGCTGACCCAAAATCAGGCTAAAGAATGGGGGCCAGATGGTATCCGTTGTAATGCGATCTGTCCGGGATTGATCAAGACCAAGCTCAGCTCAGCCCTGTGGAAAGACGAGCAAATGCTGCAACAATTCGAGCAACATCTTCCCAGTGG
>JBCCSR010000097.1:0-10431 GCA_039199865.1 Bacteroidota bacterium | reverse complement strand
CAGCACTGATTTTGGTGGCAATGGCAACGTCTGGGAAGTCAGTTCGAATGGACAGTTCGTTCCCTTTTTCGAAATCGAGTACCTACGTGCCTCCGGCGCTTCTGGTGCCTCCTTCGAAGCCTTTACTTTGAGCCATAGCTCCGATTGTGACCACGATTGTGATGGCATCCCCAATCGATTAGATCCCGATTCTGATAATGATGGTTGTGTGGATGCCTTCGAAGCGGGGCACAATGATGCCGATGCCGATGGAGTACTCGGAAGTGCTCCCGTAGCAGTCAACGAAGTAGGTTTAGTCATCGATCAAGGTGGTTACACTGGCAATACAGACGAGGTGATCACTCCTGGCGAGGATAGCAATAATAACGGGATTGCAGATGCTTGCGATGAAAACAATTGTGAGGTACCGAATTTGGATAATATCGGTATTGCTCAAGGCAATTGTCTCGCCAATAATGGTGCGATCTATTTAAGCATCTCAGATGAATTTCTACCCCACACTTTCTTGTGGAGTAATGGCTTTACCCAGGAGGATTTACAGGGAGCAGCTCCCGGTGATTATTCTGTTACGGTAACGACCAATGAAGGATGTGACGTCGTCTTTGGTCCTTTTACCATTTCAGATCCATGTGATGATATCCCTTGTATTTTCAAACCGAAGCTCGTCAGCGCCGATGTCACCGACGCCACTTGCGGAGCAACCAATGGAGCCATCGATATTACAGTGGCGGGAGGAGATCCACCCTTTACTTTTTCTTGGACAGATGGTTTTGCAACAACCGAAGACGTTGACAATCTAAGTCCTGGCACTTATGGGGTAGCCGTGACCGACGCTGCAGGTTGTAGTGTCAAATTTGATGGCTTTGTTGTTGGAGGAGGGGATCAACCAGAACTGACCAATGTTGGGATTGCCAAAAGCAATTGTGGACAAACCACGGGAGCCATTTATCTCTCAATTGATGACCTCAGTCTTCCTCACACTTTTACTTGGAGTAATGGAGCTACAGATGAAGACCTCATCGATGTTGGAGCGGGCATCTACTCCGTGACTATGGTTGATGCAGAAGGTTGCGAACAAATTTTTGGGCCCTACAATGTCCCTGATGATTGTGTCGCCTTTGATGCGAGTTTATCCAATCGAACGGATAGTGATAAAGGACTGATCCTATCGCCCAATCCAATTTTACAAGGCCAACAACTCAATGTTCGTTTTTACACAAAAACAGAAAGCACCCTGATTACGATCAGTGATGTCTCGGGACGCTTGGTCCGAACCATTCCACAAAAATCCAACTTGGAATGGAATCAAGTCGATCTCGACATTTCCTTCTTGTCCAAGGGGGTTTACTATTTAAAAGTCAATAACAAAACGGAAGCAGCAGCCTTTATCGTCAACTAACGGTAGCTACTGTAGTCCACTAAGAAGAGTCATTCCTATTGTTTGGGACTGGCTCTTTTTAGTTGAGCGCGTGTCCGTTCGAGAAGGGCCAAGGCCTCATCGCTGGTTTCTTTCACCGCTTTCCACTCTCTTCCGGGTCGGTACATCAACATGTAAGCTGCTTGTGTGGGAGTGGCTTTTACAAAATTGAGCTTGAGTTCGTAATTGTGATCATAGAAAAAAGTATGATCGGATTCCGGGTAAATTTTAAAAATCTCCTCTCGATTGGACCGATGCGAATACAATTGTCCTTCCTGAAAAACAATGCAACGAAATTGGGTCGCGTTGATTCGATAGGCACCCTCGTATTGCCGCAGTACCGCTTCAGAAATTTGAGCGATTCCTTTTTGAAAACTCAACTTTTGCTTTAGCCGACCGTTCTTAGTAAAATATTTCCATCGCTTAGCCTTCAAGTTTTTTTGGTAGTGACCTTCCTCTCGAACCCTTCCGTCTGCATAGTACTTGATGGCCTTCCCATCCAACAAGCCTCTTTTGTATTGCTTTTTCTCTTTTACCTGGCCATCCGCATAATAGTCATATATCCAACCATTGGGAAGCGCTAACAATCGATTAAACTTATAAACGCCCCTTCCCACCATGTAGGCCGTGGTATCATCGACAATCTGAAAATTGTTAATGCCTTTACCCGTAGAAATGGGAAACCAAGTCTCTCCACCATCCCGAGTTTCGTAACTGTATTCAAAACTTCCACCAATCCATCCCACCTGCTCATTTAGAAAACCGATTCCCTGGGCAAAATAATGTCCATCCGCGTATTCTTTTTCCATCCAAGTTTGCCCCCCGTCTACGGTTTTCAAAAAATAGCAAATTCCGTCTTTATTGTTTCGTTGAACGGAGATATAACCAATCTGAGGACTGGGAAAAGCAATTTTCCAAAGGTACTCCCCTTTTTGTTGAGAAATGTAAACAGTATCCCAACTCGTGCCGCCATCTTGGGTAGACAAAATTAAAGACCGACATTCTTCCTTATCGCGAGTTGTACCGCCAACCAAAATACCATTCTGTTCGTCAAAAAAGTAAGGCGCAATCAAACTACCCGCCAAATGATTGAGATCAGATGATCGCCAAGTCTGCCCCCCATCTTCCGTTTTCAAAAAGAAGGAAGGTCCCCGTACGCGTCCGCAAGCAACCATGACTTGATCAGAAACTTTTTGCATCCCACACAAACCACCGGGATAAGGGCCAACAATTGGAGTAGGGGCCCAAGTCTGTCCCCCATCATGTGTTTCGTACAAAACAATTGAGTCTGTAGAGTGCAAATAAGGATCGTCTTTTCCCAGGGTACCTAACCAGCCATTGAGACTATCTCTAAATTGAACACAACGGAAAAAAGAATCTTCTTTTTTGAATTGTAAGGCCCAAGTCTGCCCTCCATCTTCCGTTTTGTGAAGCACTCCTTGACTGTTGACCGTCCATCCTAGCTGAGCACTTACAAAAGACAAATCATCCGTTCTACCAATTTTTTGTGGATAGGGATCCAGTTGGCTCCAGGCATTAGAGTGGTGCAAACGTTGTTGGGTTTCCAAAATGGGAACAACGCTTGGTCGGCAGGTGGTCAATAAAAACAATATACTTGTAACACATAAAATAAAGTCCAATCCTTGTTTCATCAACTTACTGTTTTATAATTTTCACTTCTACCCGACGATTCAGGGCCTCATCGGATTCATTTTTTTCTGGAAAAACTAATGGTTTTTCTAAGCCCATTCCTCGATACGTTAATCTCGCTTTCTCCACTCCGTTTTTCACTAAAAATTCATATACACGCTTGGCACGATTTTTCGATAAATCCCAGGTCAAATGATCATAATCATAACCATCTCCTCCCCTAATTTCTACGCCACAACACAGATGACCCGAGATCTCAATTTCCAGGCTTGGGTTTTCTTGTAGTTGCTGCAACAATAGACGAACTTCTTTTTTGGACTCGGGAACCATCACTGGACTACCGGGTTCAAAGTGAATATTGTTGAGTAAGATGCGCTCCCCCTCGGCTATGGTTTTTATGTTTTGTACGGCCTCCAATTTAATTGGAATATTAAGAGGCTTACTTTTTACAATGGGCTTGGCTGTTGGCGCGCTTTTCTGTTTTTGAGGAATTTTGGTATACCTTACATTTGTTTGCCCCTCCTTCTTAGTGGCTTCTGAGGGTTCACTAACGGACGACAATTTTGGAGCTACGGGAAGGAGAGAAGTCTTTTCTTGGTGCTCTATCTCTTTTCGACTATCGTCTATTTTGGAGGACTCCTCTGATTGATTCTGCTCGTTTAAATTAGCGACTACTGACTGCGTTTCCTCGGGCCACATCCATAGGCCTCCCATCAAAAAAATCAACAAGACAACTGCACCAAAGTATTTACCTAGTTTTAATGATGATTTCACTTTTGCCTGCTGAGAAGTCGGCTGCATTGTCCGAAAACGTTCCATGGCCTCTGGATCAAAATCAAATTCATATTGGTTCATCTCAGACTTCAAATGTTCGTCTGCGGAATAATTGGGCTCAGACATCTTTAGTTTATTTTTGTTCTTGAATCAATTTCACGAGTAGCTTCCGGGCATGGGCCAAATGCCATTTTGAGGTGCCCGTACTAATGTTGAGCAATTGAGCGATCTCGGCATGCGAATAGCCATCAATCACAAAGAGATTGAAAACGGTCCGACTGGCTGGAGGCAATTGTTGAACCAAGCAAAAAATTTCCTCTACCGCCAATTGGCTGATGGCTAAATTATACGTTGTGGGAGTTGAATGAATAATGGGCAATTGGTCCTTATGTCCAAAATGGTATTGCTTACAATAATCCTGTGCTGTTCGCTTGACAATCGTCGCCACCCAAGCATAAAATTGTCCCATTTCCCGATAAGTCGAAATGGCTTTAAATACTTTGAGAAAAGCACTATTGATGATTTCGTAGGCACTCTCGCGATTAGAAGCATATCGAAAAGCGATGCCAAACATTTTCCCGAAGTATTGCTTATAAAAATAGGTTTGCGCTTGAGCATCTGCCCTTTGCAATCCTCGGATAAGCTCTGCTTCCTCCCGATAGCTATCTTTTTTGATCTGACTCAATGAAGTAGGCAACTTAAAGTAGGTTTAATGTTGTGCTGAAAGTTACATCTCTTGATGAAATGAAAAATATCAACTCACCCTTAAAAAATACAATTCTTAAAGCTAATCGACTAAATGGCAGAAAAGGTTGGGTCCGTATCCTTTTTTTTTGAAATTAAGGCGTAAAAAGCAGCTTGCCTTGCCAATGCTCTCCCGCAGTCTCCACTTTCCAAAAATAAATTCCTGCGCCACTCAACGCTTGTCCATCAATCACAAATTGAGCAGTCCTAGCGGCACTAAGCCGTTCAGATTTTACCAAGCGACCAACCGCATCATACAAGGAAAAGGTTAGGGCTTGCGCTTGGGGGAGTTGGACATGAATATTGGACTGAGTTTGAAATGGGTTGGGAAAAATTTCAAGGACTGCCTGGCTGGCTAATGGAGTTGTTGAAGTCGTCTCGATAAAAACAAATTCCATTGCAACTCGATCTCCATTGGCTTGATAGGCGGCAGAATAAAGATCATTTGTATTGGCCAAATAGAGTTGTTCACTCAATTTTGTAAAAGGCTGTAGTACTCGAAAGCGTAGTGTAAAGAGCGACTGATCCTCTGTATAGCTTTGCCCATTGCCCTGTAATTGCTCATCATACCACAACATTCGCAAATCTCCATTGTCACTCAAGTACACCTGATCTTGCTCGAAGCCAGGCAAGCCCTCTTTTGCCATCCCCAGCCATTCCAGGTTTTCCGCATCAAACTTTAGATTCATTTGCCATGCCGCCAATGCCGTAAACTGACGCGCTGAAATCTCGACTTCGATCACATCACCCGCTTCAGCAGCCTGCTCGGACATCAACCACTGCAAATTGGGAATTGGACTTTGTGCAATCAAGGTAGGATCGGCATTCAGGGTCACATCCCCAGTTTTGATGGCCACAAAATCCTGATCAACAAAGTCATCGAGCAAATTGGGGAAAAACAAATCTTCTGGAAAACTAGAGGCAAAAGGGAAGCTCGGATTGGGAAAAACATGATCGAAGGGAACAAAACGCCAAGCTGTATTATTGGGAAAAGTATCCACAATATTCAGAATTACCTGTTGCATCCTAAAAATATCAGCGATATTGACTACCTCATTGTGGTCGACATCAGCAGCGATGATTTTGTAGGGCGAGTCTAAAGGTTGGACCGCCAAAATGTGCTGCTGAATCAAGTAAATGTCAAAAATGTTGACGCCATTGGCATGACTGGTATTCTTGGCAGGTGTAATGGTATAATCTTCTGCTGCGGGCAGAATAAAATCATAGTGACCGTCTGCGAGGGTCAAAAATGGCGCTTCATCGGTACAATTAACCGTGACAGCAGCGATTGGAGTGCCTAGCTCCGTTGCAATGATTCCCGAAATGGATCCTTCTGCCAAGGGCAAAACGATGCTGACTAAAGTACAAAACAAATCATCGCCACATTCATTGGTACTGGTCAAACAGACGGTATAATCCCCATCCAGTAAATATTCGTGACTGGGGTGCTCTTCCGAAGAACTATTGCCATCTCCAAAGTCCCAAAAATAAGTCTGCCCATTGGTGGAAGAGTTGGTAAAATCAACTACCCCTTCATTTTCCTGAAACACAAAAGCGGCATTCGTTGGATCCCCCACATTATCAATCATCACCTCAATGGTATTCGTACAACCAATATTATCCGTAACCGTCACCACATAAGTTCCCTCCGCTAGATTTGGAAAAGTCCCGTTGCTCACCGAACCGTTACCAATATCAAAAGTGTAGGGAGCCATCCCCTCAAAAGCACCAATTGCAACAAAGCCATTGGCCAAACCACAGGTGGCATGGGCCAGTTCGTCCATGGTAGGTTGAGGTACGCCTGGATCCGTCAATTCAAAACTCTCCACTGCCGTACAGCCCAAAGCATCGGTCATGGTCACCTCATAAATTCCTCCTGAAACACTGGTGAAAACAGGAGTGGTAAAAGTTGCCAGACCAATGGTGTAAGTGTAAGGTGACGTTCCCCCCGTACCACTATAAACCGCAGCACCGTTCGCTTGCCCACAGGTCGGGTGAGTGACCGTTAATAATTCCAGAATTGGTGCCGGCGTATCGCCAATAATTGCGGTCAAACTTGCAGTGCAAGAATTGGCATCCACAACACTTACATTGTATATCCCTCCGGGTAAGTTGTCAAAAACAGGAAAATTTGTCGGCCCATTTCCCAAGTCAAATAGATAGGGCGGTGTTCCCTCCGAAGCACTTACCGTAATGGCTCCATTGGCTTCCCCACAAGTTGCAGTCATGACATTACTGACCGCAATCAGCGGAGCGGGCGTATTGCCAATGGTGATACTTTCGGTATCCATACAGTTATTGGCATCTTCGACCGTGACGCTGTAAATACCGCCACTGAGCCCAGTGAAGGTAGAATTGCTCGTACTGATTTGACCAAAACGGTATACATAAGGTGGCGTTCCACTATTGGTACTCAAAGTAAACGAACCGTTGGCTCCATCACAAGTCGCCGAAGTAATGGCAGCAACAGATAAATCAGGCAAAGGGGTATCCCCAATTGTCACCGATTGACTGTCCACACAGTCATTGGCATCCACCACACTTACATTGTATACTCCACTGCTCAAGTTGCTAAAGATTGGACTGGTGCTTGTCTGTCCATCCAATTGATAGACGTAGGGCGGTGTTCCACCATTTCCCGCCAAGGTGAGCATTCCATTGGCCAAACCACAAGTCGCATCAACTACTGAAACGATACTCAATGCTGGTGCAGGGCTAGTGGCAATGCTCGTCATTAAGGTGTCACTACAGTCATCAGCATCAATGACGACAATCGTGTAGTCTCCACCAGTAAGTCCCGTAAATGGAGGACCATCACTAGTTGCTCCTAATAGCAAATAAGTGTAAGGACCAGTCCCCCCTGTCGCCACTACATCAATGCTTCCATTGGGTAATTCACAGCTGGCATCTGTTGCGCTCAATAAAATTAAAGTGGGAGGAGGCGTCGCAGTAATGCTTAGCGCAATGCTTCCCGTACAATCATTGGCATCCGTAACGGTCACTTGGTAATTGCCACTGGCCAAATTATTAAATTCAGGACTATTCACGGCACCATTTCCAAGGTCATAAAGATAGGGACCAGTCCCATTGTTGACGACTAGGCTAAATCCACCATTGGCTTCACCGCAAGTTGCCGCAATCTGGTTTTCAATAGACAGGCTCAGACTACACTGGAACAAAACGCAAGCCGCATATTCCGAGCTATTTTGGTTGACATCGGTTGCGATGGCGGTGATCAAATTTCCATTGGCAATTTCAATTCCATTGGTAAAAGGCGCTTCCAAGATCCAATTGCCACCAACCACCGTTGCTTGGCCAAGAAAAAACCTCCCTTGACAAGGAGCTTCCGAACAATCCTCATTGCCTTGTACATAAACCTCTACAAAAGATGCGTTTACTGCACTTCCCGCCACCATTGCGGCATCCACGGTATCTATCGTGGGAGAAGCCACCATATTGTTGGCATTGCCCAAAAGTTGGATTCCCGCTAGCTCATTGCAGTACAGACTATTCTGTTGGATCAAATTACCAATGGAGTTGCTCTGAATGCGAATGCCTGTTTCGTGATGAGCAATGATATTGCCCGCTCCTACTTGTGGACCACCAATCACATGATTGTCTCCACCGTCCTGAATCAGGATCCCACAAAATTCGTTTCCCAGCGCTACATCTCCCTGATAATTGGTTCCAATAATATTTCCCTGAATGGTAGATTCTTCAGCACCTAACCTCAAAACAATCCCACAGCCATTCCAAGGGCCAGTGTTGGGCACTCCAGAGAAGAAATCTTGTTCCCAACCATTATTGTAAATGACATTTCCTTTTTCTACTGCACCAATTACCACAAAATTAGCCTGATTGACATCGATCGCATCATCCGGAAAGTTGATAATCTCTAGGGCATAAACTTCACAATAGTCGCCACGCACCCATAGAGCGTTGATAGGGAGCTCCCACTCGTATGTTTGTCCATCCAGACTAATTTGGGGAGCAAAATTTCCATTGTCTCCAAACCCCGTTTGGGTACTGGCATCCAATATGGTACTTTGATCCAAGAGGGCAGGGAGCGCCTCACCGGAGGTACTGCCCACTTCAATGGTGTGTGGCCCCGTTCCGGGAATATTAAAATAAATTTTGTTCGATCCTGGGGTAGCATTCACACAATTAATGGCCGCCCTCAAAGAGCCGTCTCCCTCATCGTTGGTGTTGGTGACCCAAACGATTCCTTGATCATCGGTACAATCGGAAACACCCACAACCACCAGGCAGGTAGCAAATTCAGAAGTGTTGTTATTGCTATCTGTCGCCAGCGCCGTAATTTGTTCTCCTCCGCTAAGTTGCACCCCATTGGCAAAAGGAGGCAAGAGCTGCCAGTTGCCATTTTGAACGGCGGCCGTTCCCAAATAGATGGAGCCTTGACAAGGTGCATCGACGCAATTGGTATGGTCACTCACGTATACTTCGATGCTCTGATTGGGGCTGGCCGTTCCAATGATGGTCGTCCCGGTGGCCACCGTAACTTGTGGAGCAATAATCCCCAGGTTGGCATTGTCCTGTAGCGCAATTGCTGAAGTATCATTACAATAAAAGCTATTTTGTTGTATGCGATTGCCAATCGATCCCGAACGAATTTGGAGGCCACTGGGATGATTCGCAACAATATTGCCTTCCTCGGGAGTACTTCCTCCAATGACATTGTTATCTCCTCCATCACGAATCAGGATGCCACAAAACTCATTTCCGCTATCAATAGTCTGACTGAAGTTGGTGCCAATTGTATTGGCCTTCACGCTACAATTACTAGCATTTCCACGAATCACAATACCGCAAGCCTCCCAGGGGCCCGTTCCGGGGGCACCGGGAAAGAAATCAATGGGGGAGCCATTATTAAAAATGACATTTCCTTTTCCCACTGCTCCAATGGCTACATTATTGGCTTGGGTCACGTCAATGGCGTCGTCCGGAAAATTGACAATTTCTAAGGCATAGACGGCACAGCCATTTCCCTGAATCCATAGAGCATTAATAGGGAGGTCCCAATTGTGGTATTGACCATCCAAAATAACTTTGGGTTGATGATCAGGGCCCCCAAAACCAGGATGTGTGGAACCATCAATGATGGTATTGGCATCCGTCAAGGTAGGCAATGCCGTTTGGGTCGTCTCCCCTACTCGAATGGTATCCGGCCCCGTTCCGGGCAAATCAAACTTAATGGTATTGGCACCGGGCATCTCATTGGCACATAAAATGGCTTGTCGTAACGATCCCACACCATTGTCTAACGTATTGGTTACCAAAATACTACCATCGGGCTCCATACAAGAAGGATCACTTACGGTAAAAGGGATGGAATTGGGAAGCCCGGTAAGAAAAAAGTTGTTGCCTGCAAAGACCAGAAAGTAAGTTCCCGCTTCCAGTGTTCCCACATTGAAAGTACTGTCCCAGGCTTCCTGCATATTGCTCGGACAGGGGTCAAAGGGGGCTTGATTGGCGGTATTTTCCCAGTTCAAAGTAATGGTCACCAGACTATTGTTGATATCGACCGAGGAAGAGGCTAAATAGCTACAGGGGTCGGACTTACTCCCCAATATCTCGACCGCAATTGGCGTTTCACTATCGGGGTTAGCGGGAATGACATTGGCCTGAGTAAGAAAAAAATTGACTTGAGCAGAAGATTCACAATAGCCAAAAAGAATAAAGAGGAGGATGGGCAAAAGCCTTGCGAATTGGTTCATGGTTTTTGAAATTAGGTGAATATGTTCCTGATCGAAATCACTGGATTTCAATGGATTATCTTTACAAATTACATTCAATCAGGGGTATCAGGGGGGCGATCTATTCTAAAT
>JBCCSR010000096.1:0-10449 GCA_039199865.1 Bacteroidota bacterium | reverse complement strand
TAAAAATGGAAATTCGAAGAAATGCATAAACAATTTGATATGATTACTGTTAGCATCTTGATTTAGCCCATTCAGCGCCGCTCAACGATCGTTTTTATCTTTCAGTTTATATGAAAAGACAAAAATTAAATCTTGAGCATTCCATTATGTATTCGACAAAAATCTAATAGCAGTGGCGATATACTCGATCAAAGATTTGGAGAAGCTTTGTGGAATCAAGGCACACACCATACGCATCTGGGAGCAACGATACTCTATCGTGAAGCCCAAGCGTACTAAGACGAATATCCGCTATTATCAAGATGCTGACCTCAAAAGACTCCTCAACGTTGCTTTGCTCAACAAAAATGGCTTCAAAATCTCCAAAATTGCAAAAATGAGCTCCGAAGAAATGGTCGAGAAAGTATCTGCCATCTCTGAAGTCAATTTTGAATACAATACTCAGCTTGATGCCCTCACTATTTCAATGATCGAAATGGACGAATATAAGTTCGACCGCATCATTTCTACGAATATTCAGCAAATCGGTTTCGAAAGAACCGTATTAGAAATCATTTATCCCTTTCTCGACAAACTAAGCGTACTTTGGCTAACGGGTTCGGTCAATCCGATTCAGGAAAATTTTATGAGTTATCTAATTCGGCAAAAGATCATCTCCGCCATCGATAATGAGCCCTTCTCCAGTGGAAAAAATGTCAAAAAGTTCATGATTTTCCTCCCGGAAGGAGAAAATCAAGAGCTGAGTTTACTTTTGATGCATTATTTGCTCAAATCCCGAAGAAATCAGGTGGTGTATTTGGGGCAAAATGTATCTATTCAAGACCTGAAAGATGCCTGTAATATCCATCAGCCGGATTTTATCTTTACCATGATTACAGAGACGTATACCAAACAACCTGTACAGCGATACGTAGATCGACTCTCCGAAAATTTTCCCGAAACAGAAGTTTTGTTGTCCGGATACCAGATCATGGCCCAAAATGTAGCTTCCAAAGGAAATGTAACTGCCCTGGGAAGTCTGGATGAAGTCATCCATTTCCTTGACATCCTTCGCAACCGATCCTCTCTTAGAAATATCATCCACTAGTTCTGGAAATTCCCTATATCTATTTAGTCTAGTAGACGACCAAGTTGAAATCTTGGCAAAATGATTAACTTTGTACATCTATTCACATAACCGTCTAAATATTTTAATCGATGAAAATTTTATTGAAGTTCTCTTTTCTGGCTTTAGCGCTCGCCTTAACGACAAGCGCCTGTAAAAAAGCACCCAAAGGAGAAGCTGCTAAAACCGGTGATGCTGTCAGCGAAACCGCAAAAGCAAGTAGTACAGCAAAAACATACACTATCAGCAACGGAAAAATCAACTGGACTGGAACCAAAATAGGAGGGCAACACATGGGGACGATCGATATTTCAAAAGGCGAAGTTTCTGCCAGTGATGGAAAGGTAGAAAGTGGCTCTTTTCAAATTGATATGAATACCCTGGTTGCTACGGATCTTAAGGCTGGAGATGGGAAAGAAGACTTGGAAGGTCATCTCAAGAACAGCGACTTTTTCGATGTACCCAACAATCCAACGGGGAGCTTCCAGATTACCAGCGTTGCTCCGCTTGATGGAAATGCCGAGGCCAATTGTACCATCACTGGTAACCTGACTTTGAAAGGGATCACCAAAAGCGTTGCTTTCCCTGCTAACGTAGTGATGATTGGCGACAAGCTATCCGCCGTGACTCCTGCCTTCAAAATCAATCGTACGGAATGGAATATCAATTATGGTTCTGGTATTATTGGTACGGCCAAAGATAAGATCATTCACGATGAGGTGGCTTTGGTGGTGAATTTTGAGGCGACAGCGGGATAGGAGGTGTTGTAGATCGTGATTTTCTTTTAAAGAGCGAAGGCTTGGCAAAATGTTGCCAAGCCTTCGGTGGTTTAGGGGGACACCATTGCTATGAAGTATAATTCTTAAGCTGGCTAAGAAAAAAGAACCTGAAGACTAGTGATTAAAGTAGTTACGAATGTTTTTTTAATTTAAATGTAAGACAAAACTTTATCATCGATTTTTTAGCCATGATGCAAGAGCGCTTGTGAAACCTCCAGGAAAATCAAGAGCCTTTGCACTATATATTCCTACAGACACGTTTTTGGTTCTATGAGCGTTAAAAAACTTAATTCCTAATGCATTTGAATATAGATCCTGAGGATGATATGCGCTATTCGGATGTGCATTCCTTTGCGTCCATTCTATGAAATCTCCAAGAAATTTGGAATGTTCTCCAGCCTTCAGAAAATGTTTCATATCTATTACATATCCAGTCTTTGGATCAGTAACATATCTTGCATTAAATCCTCCACTTTCAGATTCCACTAATTCAGTTCCTTCATATTTGATGTCAACTAGGCTGGAGCCATCATATCTTTCCGCAAATTCATCTACTGTTAAAGCCCTCGCACTATTTGCATGTAGAGGATCTCTTGGATCTCCTTGGTTATAATCCCTATTTGGCCTAAAATCTAATTGATACTTTCCACCACTTCCTATAAGTGAGCCTCCTCCACTAGTTCCTCCCGTGGTCTCATTATAAGCCTTTATCTGATCCAGAGTGGTGCCATCTGCATGTATATAAGTTCTATCATCTCCATCTTTTATACTTCCTATCACTTCACCATTCTCCCCAAGATGGTGACTTACACCATGCATGCCATCAGGATCAATAAATATAAGAGGATTGTTCCAAACATATGCGTAAGGACTTGTTCCAATATTCAAAGGAGCATCTACTAGTGGGTCAATACTTGAAAATCTACCTATAGCCGCATCGTAATATCTCGCACCATAGTCGAACCAGTCCAAGCCTAATTCATCATTCAACTCCTTCCCATTGTACTGATACTTCATCCCTGGCTCTGCCATCTGATTCCATCCTCCTTCTAGATTCATTCCAAAAGGATAGTACAAGTTCCTTTGTAGGACTTCCAGGAATAAAGGATTATCCGTTGAAGATTCGGTTAGGATGATCCCATCTTCGTTCTTGTCTTCAAATACAACAACCGTATTCCCCAAATGATCATTAATGGTATATTGCCAGTGTATTTCATCTTCATCAAAGAAAATACGACCATCCTCGTGATGATAGACCTCTGGAGCTCCGTCTTTAAATTCAGCACTTCCCGTATAATCTCGGATAGAACCATTCTCCCCTGTTACTTCTTTTCTTATCTTCTGACCTCCAAAAGTATAATCCGACTTCATCAGACCATCTGGCGAAGTAATCAGCTGTGGTAAATTTAAAACATTGTACTTAAAGGTCAGATTTTTACCAGAATCGGATTTTAGATTACCAGCGGCATCATAACTGTAGTTGGAACTGGTGGGTTTAAAACCTTTGGGTTGGGCATCGGGGTTGGCTACATTATCGAGTACAGAGTTGAGTCGACTCTTCGTGTAACTGTATTTGAGATTGTCGATGTTGCCAAAAATCATTTCATCCGCAGTCGTTTCAATTAAACCATTTCTAGTTAGGGTCTTGATGTTTCCAGCAAGGTCATAACTATAAGTTGTAGAGTAGGCATTCGTTGCATCAGGGTTGAAGAAAGTATTGGCCATGCTTGTGATACGGTGATTGGCATCATAGCTATAATCATTGACCATCTTATTGGCCTGACAACCCGAACCCAATTGGATTTGACTGATATCTAAGCCATCATAAGTCATGGTCTGGTAATAAAGATCGGGATTGTTTCCACTTGTCGCTCCATCAACGGTGGGATCAATAGTAGCCGTACAACAA
This sequence comes from Bacteroidota bacterium, assembly GCA_039199865.1. Classification (GTDB taxonomy): domain Bacteria; phylum Bacteroidota; class Bacteroidia; order Chitinophagales; family Saprospiraceae; genus JALZUU01. Next base: position 6,656 of record JBCCSR010000096.1, on the reverse strand, counting down.
TCTTGTTCTACAAAAACAACGGGGTTTGTACAATTTTCAAAGTGCAAGGAAACGGTTCCGACATTTGTATTGGTGATGTTAATCACAAATTTAACACCGCCACTAAATAGAATGTCTTCTTGACTGACTTCTCCGCTATACCCTAATTCGCTAAGTGCATTACTGACTTCATCGGCAAGAGTGGTACTTTGCTGATTGAGCAAATCGAGGGAAGGATTGACCTCATAAGTTTCACCGTCGATTTGAATACTGCTGAGGTACTGACATTGTCCTGAAGTTTTGGTGAATATTTTTACCTGCGCTTCCAATTCACAAATTTCCTCCCCTTCAAAACATTCACTCATTACATCACCATTGATCTGCAACAATTTGCCAGCACCATCATAGGCATAATTGATTTCTTGTAGGAAGCCTCCACCCATGACTTCAGCTAACCACTTCGTCTCGACTTGATCTTTGTTGTTGTAATCCAATCGCGACTGTAATCTTGATCCGGTATTATTGATGTCCAAATAAGAATCCTCCAAGCGTAAAAGGTCGTCGAAGTAGTACTCATGATTGGCTGTGAAGCTACCCGAACCGCTATAGGTGGCATCGGATTGGGTCATCAAGCCAGCATTATTGTAAGTCATATCAATGGAGACGGATCCGGCAGGATAGTCTTCAACGGAAAACTCAATTTGTCCGATCTCATCAATCTGAGTGTAATTGGTAGATTTAAATGCATCACTTCCATTCTCGCTAAAGATGCGTTCTTGCATTTGTTCCAACCACGTATGGCCAGCTTGATAGGTGTTTTGTTGTACCAAATTACTTTCATTAAAGTAAGATGCCATTTGGTCGGAATGGACCATAGAAGCGTTTCCAGGGAAAGTCACTCCGTCCTCATAACTGTAAACGTGAGTGACTCTTCCATAAATGTCATAGTCATAAAATAGATAATTTCCATTCGCATCTTTTGTAGCCGCTAGGCGAAAATCTTCGTTGTACCAATATTTACTCGGAAAGGAAGTTGGAACGAGTTTCAATTCCACCTGATCGATTTCATTGTAATTATAAGCGTAATTTTCTCCAATTGGATTTTTGACTAAAACTAAGCGTCCCAATGGATCATACTCGTAGCTAGTACGACTACCCGCACCAGAGACATCTAAGACCTTTCTTCCCAATGCGTCCACGTAGCTATTGGAAATGTGGTCATTAGGATCGGTTAATTTGGCTGTGGTGAAATATTTTATCCCTCCAGAGCTGCCATTGCCAGAATGAACAACTGAAGTGGTATTACCCGCAGCATCTGTTGTGGTATTGGTTCTCGGGATCAAGGACTGCTCATGTTCAATGGTTGTTGTGCCATTTCCAAGTGTTGTAGAACTAATGATTCTTCCCAATACATCATAGTTGGTTTCCTTGAGAATGGCTCCATCATTCACTCTAAGGGTTTGTAAAGGTCGACCGATTCCATCTGTAAATTGTTTGGTGGTTTGAGTGGGCAGGCCATCTGTGAAAACCAATTCAGTGGTTGTGGAATTTTCATCTTCAGAAATCACATAATCATAGGTTGTCTCTTGTCGACCATTAAGGTTGATTGAAGAGGCCAACCTTCCTCGAAGATCGTAGGTGAACTCTGATACAATACCATCGGGATTTGTAGTCGTAATAAGTTCAAAGAAATTGTTGTAATCATAGGTCGTCGAAAAATTACCATAAGTACGACTCGTTAATTGCAACTGCTCATTCCAACCTAATTCAATCGGAGGGAAAAATAAGTCATCAGAAGCATTCGGCGTAGCATTGTATTTGGCGATTCGATACTCCTGTGGCTTTCCATCTGCATTGTAATTGGAAAACTTCCCTGCCAATTGTAAACTCCCATCGCGATAAGTCCAATTGGTTAGTGGGACAATGATGTTATCATCTTCTAGTATGTCCAAAGCAGTAAAGTCATTGCCGATGACGGTACCTTGCCTACTTGTTCTCGACACCAAAGCTTGGTTGTAATTGATGGAACTCAAATGATCCATTGCTTCATCACTGAAATAGGCAAACTCAGGAGTGTTTTCACCGATGAAAAAGTTTTGTTGAAGAACAGATTCAAAAATAGTTCCGTTGGGGAATACATCATCTGCATACAAGGTGGTGATCGTTTTGGGAATACGTGGGCTTAAGCCATTATAAGTGTAGCGTTTTTCTACTACGTTTTGGCTTCCATTGCCATAAATATCCGTTGTATGGTTATTATCTAAACGCAAATTTCCGGTGCTTAGACTTCTTTCCGAGATGACATAATCTCTTTCTATCATTCGGTAAGGATGAGGAATAACGATTCCTGCGGTTAGGTTCCATAGTTGAACAATGAAATTCACCAAATTACTGAAGGAATCGCTGCCAAATGTATCACCCACAAATGGTAAAAATTGTGTTATCGTACGAGCGAAAAATTGTGCTTCATAGCTTCCTGGATGAAAAGTTTGATACATTTCAGCTTTAAAGTATTGTGTTGTATTAGCTGTTCCAGAGGCATCAACGATTTCGTAGGCATCAAAATAATTTTCGCTTACTTGAATCAAATCATCGCCGTTCTTTACTTCTGTTCGGTACGCTACGCCAAGCAACCAGGGCTTGTAGCGAGGATAGTCCAATGTCGTTGGAAGGTCTACTAAATTTTTGTCGTTGATTTCATCACAATTGAAAACGGATAAAAAACAATTGATTCCCCTACGCTCTCTTTCGTATAGCGAAGTACTGATCTGATTTTCATCATACAATTCTCCTAAGCCATATTCACCGTAAACAGAGGTATAAGCTCCATAAGCGATTGGTGCGGAAAAATAGTGTTTAATACTTCCCATGCCCGCTATGTGTTCCGTGACGTTTTGATAACCAACATAGCCTCCTTTGTTGGCGTACAATTCATTTTGAAGCATCGACGTCGCCACTACTTTTTGTTCCAGCTCAGAATAAAATCGGTTTTCTACATTTTGTGAAATGCGGACTGGCTCGTTAATGACTGCGGGTTTCCCATACTCATAGGTCGTTATCTTAACGGGCATTCCTCCTCCCGGATCTTCTTTTAATTCGGATACTCGAACACCCGCTCCTTCATTGCCTGAAGGAATCGCGTTCAACTCGTAATCATATTCAACTTTAGCCCCCGATGCAAACTCCAGTTTACTGATGGCCCCAAGTTGTGCACGCTCTTTGACGGGTGTTTCATCTTGGCCCAGGTAAAAATTAGCTTCCTGTCCTTCTTTATAAAAACCGAAATGTTGTTTTAGAGCGGGATGGTTATTGACATTGACTTCTGTTCCATCAAAGGCGGTATAATGAAGGCTAGGGAAAACGGATTGGGTCGCTTCGTTGTCATTATAGTAGCCAAACAAATCTTGGTTGTAATGGAATCTTTTGGGAAGGGAAGTGCCTTTATAATAAACTTCTACAAAATCATGAATACCTCCCTCGAAGTACTCCTGATCCAACTCCTTTACTTCTCTGAGGAAAGAGCGTTGGGATTCTGCCTGGAGTATTTTGGCTTCTTTCTCTGGATCTAGTATTCCATTTAATAGTTTGACTTCCATCAAAGAACCAAACGCTGTCATTTTGGTTCGATATCCAGCATCTATCTTTGGAGCAAGATAACCAATTGGGAACCTAAGAGGCAAAGTCCAAGTCCCGACCCTAATGTGGAAAAACAGATACCAATGATGTTTCAATTCAAACCATTTCAAATCGTATTTTTCTCCCAAGTTAAATTCGGTATCTTCACTAATACTAACCATGGGTTCTTCTGGTTCAAAGGTCCATTCATCATCACAGTTGACGACACTTAATGGCGCTTCATTGATAGAGTAATCTAAAAGCCAGCCTTTATAAAAGTCTCCATTTCTATGGACTTTAATGGTGTCCAACAGATAGTCTCCCACGATCTCTCCTCTTTCTTCTTTGTAATGAAAAGTCACTTCTTCCCCTCTCCCCGTTGCGATTTTTGTCAAATCCCAACGATCAATAGTCGTTTCGGTGGCATTATAAGCGAACTCGGCCCTTCCACTCAACCATCTACTGGTTGAAAGATGAATGGGGTGTAAATCTCCATTGGACTGAGTCGTTAGGTTGCCTTGCGCATTCACCCCAAAATTGGGAAGGGTATGGGTATAACTTTTATCGGAGTAGTAGCTGAGGTTTTCCTTTCGGTCATAACTCAATCTTACTCGTTCCTGACTGATTAAGGATTTTACACTGGTTAAATGCCAGGTAGAGGTATAGGCCGGACTTTCCATCACCCGATAATTGCGTTCATAGGTATTGCCATAGGTAATGACTTTACGTAAGCCAATAAAAGGTAGATGCGTGTAAGAAGCCTCATCGATTAAAGCATTACCAAATTGGTCCCGACTCGTACTCTTTTCATCGTAGGTATAAAAGTTGGGCAAATGGTAGTTGGTGTTTCGGGTCATATCTACCCCGTACAAACTACTCCTTCCAAAGGTGTATTGCATACCTTCGGGGGTAGTGACGATAAAGGAGGCGAGATGCTTTCCCGTGGGACCCATCTTTTTTTCTATAGTCAGATCCATTTCTGGATAAACCACGGGCTCACCATCTTTATTGAACATAAATTTACCAGAGTATTCACCAAAGTTGAAATAGAATTCATCGGGTTCCGTATCGTGTTTGGTGGTTTCATACACGCGTTCTCCCTCAATTAGGGCTTCAATTGCTTCGGCCCATTCGGCCCAAACCGAAATTTTATTGTTCAAAAATTTGCTGTCTTCAATCCCCTTTTCTGCATAGGTTTGAGAGAGCACATCGATTTTTTCTTGTGAGCTTAAGTTGGCAATCGAAGGAGGATTGGTCAAGGCATTATTGGGATGGATAAAACCAAAACTTTCTTCTTCAAAAGCGATAGGGCCTAATTTTTCGTTTAGAGTTACGCCCGCACTAAAGGCAAACTCGACGTAAACCGTAATTCCCCAGAATTTAAAAACGGGTATCCCAATAATAAATTGAACCAAATTGGGACGGAGTGGGGTCCACTTTACAGAAAACTTAATTGGGCCAGCATCTGCATTTGATCCATTATCCCCAGCCGCTGGGGTATTCATGTTTTGATTTCCCTCCGTATTGGCAATATTTACTCCTGTTTCTACTCCTTGTTCGGGCGTAATGGGAATGGCTCCGGAACCAATAAAATCTACTCCTACCCCTACCGTAGAGGGGATTTGTATCCGTGGCGTAATCTTATAATTGCGTCCAACTCCGTTCCCGTAGACTGTTCCGTGATACTCATCGGGTAGCCCTTTAACTACTCTAGAAATCATTCCTCCTGCATTGAGGTTCCAATTTTGTCCGACAGTAGAGCCAATATCATTGACCTTGATGCCATTGTTGGAACTACTCAATGAGATGGGGATTTCAATACCATTGGCCGTAACGGTATGTAATGGGATGGTGGTGTTTTGCTGTCCATTATACAAATCAACTTGAGCCTGAACTTGTTTGATCATTTCCAAAGCAGAGGGAGAAGGTTGGGAAGTTCCGGGTCCTTCTAAGCCAAGCCCGGGAATGACTTGATCAAAGAAGCTCGCATCAGCCTCTGTCTCATCTACCGTAGAAATACTTGGAAGATTTTGACCATTTCCTGTCTGATCTTCTGCACTTTTATTGCTGTTTTGACGTCCTTTTTCTGGTCCATCCGGGCAGTCTTCATCGGTTATTGGAATTTGAAATCCCAAAGTGGTATTGAGTAAGCCGACTAGTCCGCCATCATTGGCTTCAATGTCTTCTAGGACGGCTTGTGTTTGAGCGGACAATTCCGTTTCCCAATCGTCGGGGAGGTCTTCCCCTTCGTAATTGTCGTCGATGTAGTCAATGACTTCTTGATTGTTGAGGTTGTTGGCCAAATCTCCAAGAGAAATACAATTGAGATTGGAAAAGCACCCTGTAGCATAGTTAAACAGTCCACTTTCGATGACGCCATTGAGGATGAGGGCCGAGGTTTCTACCGATGGACCATTGGCGGCATAAGGATCATCGCTAGTGCCACCATCTAGTAAATCTTGAGTGGTGAACTCTCCCCCGGTTCCATTAAAAATGGTCAAATCTTCAACGGAACTGTTGGGATCGAAAATACCCGTAAAATCGGGTGGACTAATGGGGCATTCATTTTCACTGTACATTGGTAATAGACGAATAGAAGTCGATGCACCATTTGGTGCAATACACGTTGGACTTGAATAACACATATTCAAGAAACCAAAACTATTGTCCATCGTGTAAATGCAAATGGTATTGTCTTCTGGGTTGGCGACGAATACATCGTTGATGTTAATTTGGCTGTTTAGCGCTTGCATGGCATCGACCAACTCTGCGTAAGAAGTCACTTCCACACCATTAATACCGATCGCTTGATAATACGTTCCGTTGATCGTCATTCCCTGAAAACGATAAGGTGTAGTTGGACTGATTGGACCATGGGCATTTTCGTAAGGCCCAAGATCATAGCAGTACCGCATGTATTCAACCCCACAACATAAGTCTGTCTCTTCATCCGGGTCATAACTAAACAATGGATCTTCGATCCCAGTACAATCCGATTGAGCCTTTAGGCCAACTGTACTGCAACAGAGCAACAACAAAATGAAATAGGGCATTTTAAAAAT
>JBCCSR010000095.1:0-10485 GCA_039199865.1 Bacteroidota bacterium | reverse complement strand
CTCAATCCTTTTTTCAAGAACAGGTCCAACCCTTGCTTCATGCTACCTATTTAAAATCAGGAAAGAAAGCTCCTTTTTTAAAGGGGAAAGAGCTCTATTTTATCGTTCAGTTCACCGATCCAAAAGCGGCTCCAGGCTTACTGGAAATTCCTACCAATAAAGTCGATCGTTTCCTGGTACTTCCTCAAGAGACAGGACAACACTATGTTGCCTTTCTGGATGATGTGATCCGAAGCAACCTTACTGAGGTGTTTCCCAAAAAGAAAATAAAAGGTGCTTATCTGATCAAGCTGTCAAGAGACGCGGAATTGTACATTGATGATGAATACTCTGGTGATTTGATTGATAAAATTCGCAAAAGTTTGAATGAACGAGAGATTGGTTTGCCCACTCGTGTTCTTTACGATACGGCAATGCCAATGGATTTGTTGGATCAACTCAAAGCCGTTTTTCAATTGACCAAGGCAGATTTGATCCCCGGAGCTCGCTATCACAATTTCAATGACTTTTTTGGCTTTCCCAATCCCAGTCAAAAAAAGGAATTGCACGACCAAGCACTGCCTCCCCAAAAACACGCTGGAATTGAGGCCCACCTTTCCCTAATGGAAGCCATCCGGGTACAAGACCGCATGTTGCACTTTCCCTATCAGCGCTACGATTACGTTCCACAACTCATTCGAGAGGCAGCCGAGGATGAAGATTTACATTCCATCAAAATTACCTTGTATCGAGTAGCTGCGCATTCTGAAGTAACCAAAGCGCTGCTGTATGCTTTAGAAAAAGGAAAGGCAGTGATGGTTTTTATTGAAGCAAAAGCTCGATTTGACGAAGCCTCCAATTTGTATTGGGGAGATCAGTTGGAAAAGGCTGGAGCTAAAGTCATTTATAGTTATCCAGGGATCAAGGTGCACACTAAATTGTTGCTGATTACCTGTAAAAAGCAAAAGAAGTTTTACGTCTATTTGGGAACCGGCAACTTCAATGAGAAAACCGCCAAATTGTATTGTGATCACGCCCTGTTGACGGCAGACCCCCGTTTGGGAAATGATGTATCGCAAGTCTTTGACATTTTAGAACGAAAAATCATCATCCCCAAAAACAAGCATTTGTTTATCGCTCCATTCAATCTTCGACAACGATTTGTTAAACTTATCGATAAAGAAATTGCCAATGCTCAAGCTGGGAAAACTGCTTATATGATTTTGAAGATGAACAGCCTGGAAGATAAGGGAATGATTGATAAATTATACGAGGCCAGCCAAGCTGGAGTGGGCATCCAATTGATTGTCCGCGGAATTTGTTGTTTGGTGCCCGGAGTAAAAGGCTTGAGCGAAAACATCGAAATCATTAGTATTGTCGATCGCTTTTTAGAACATGCCAGGGTATATATTTTTGCCAATGGAGGAAAGGAAAAAATGTATACGGCTTCAGCTGATTGGATGAATCGAAATTTGTATCGCCGGATCGAAGTGGCCATGCCCATTTATGATGCGGAGGTGTATCGGGAGCTACGCCAAATTATCGACTTCCAATTGAGGGACAACGTTAAGGCGCGTCAGATCAATGCAGTTCAAGATAATCCATACCGAAAAGGGGGGAACCAGGATGAACCCATTCGGGCTCAAATGGCTACCAATGATTTTCTGAGTTTTGATAACAATACGCAAACTTAATTTCATTTTCTTTGTTGAATGGTGTCGACTTTGTTCTTGCCTCTTTTTACCGGGATAGCAAAGACGAAAAATTGTTGTTTTTTGATGATTTTTTGATGCATTTCTTTTTAGATTCCTTCATCTTGCCAGCGAATGAATTCACTTTCTTTTTGTTGATCAACTCATTTATTTAAGGAATTCCTACAGACTCAATTCAAATTATTTAACTCGGTGGTTGAATTGTTATGCATTTAACAATGCTCTAACCATCTTCCCTAAATTAAATGTAATGAAAAACAATACACTCAAAATTTTAGGATTAATACTCGCTCTATTTTTTGCTACGGATGCAACTTACGCGCAAACTGCGGGTAAAGCCGGCGGCAATCAGGCTAATTTTTTTAATACCAGTAGCTTTGGTGGTCAGTTGGGACATCGACAACTGGGCCAGTTTGGTCAATTTACAGCCAACTCTAGATGGATCGCAATTGGCCAACCCGCTAACGTCAGTACCGAGTTTTACGGCATGCGGATTCAGGACCGTGGCAATCAAGCTACTTTTAGCTTAAATGGAAATGGGGTAAAGGATTTGGAAATCCAATGGGGATCGGATGCCGATAGTAGATTGAATTTTAATTTTGCAACTAGCAACTTTACGAAAACTTCGGTCATGAGCTTGGATCCTTTCGGTCGATTGGACGCTTCCAACCGCATTCGAGCCAACAGTTCTAACACCAATACTGCGGAGTACACGGAAATTGGTCATGGTGGAGTGAGTGGCTACATCAATACCGTTGGCGATGGTTTTCTCGATTTTCGCCATGATGGAACGACTAAAATGAGATTGACAGATACTGGTCGGTTGGGAATCAATCGAAGTTCTGTCAGCTTTACTTTGGATGTCAATGGAAATGCGAGAAACACAACCGGAGTTTGGAGTACTTCTGATCGCCGCTTCAAGAAGAATATCGAGAGATTGAGTGCCACTACTGAGAAATTGCTACAACTGGAAGGCGTATCTTATCAGTTTAAAAAGGAAAAAATTGGTAGCCTTGATTTGAGCTACGTCGATGACAAAACACATATCGGTTTTATTGCTCAAGATTTGGCCCAGCAATTTCCCGAACTGGTTTTACAGGATGAAGAAGGATTCTATGCCGTTCGTTATGAAGGCTTGATTCCAGTCATAGTAGAGGGAATGAAAAACCAGCAAGAGATCATTGAAGAGCAAGCAACGACAATTGATGCACTCAACGACCGAGTGGCTGAATTGGAAAGACAGGTGGCGAGCGTTTTGAAAGCCATTGAGGGTGGGAGCGTTCCTGCCAATCAAGGAACCACAGCGAAGTTTTCCGTGAATGATAAGGCCAGTACGGTACTTGGACAAAATCGTCCCAACCCATTTACAGATCGCACGTTCATTGATTTTCAATTGCCTGCGGATACTCAAAATGCAGAATTGGTGATTCACCATACAGATGGCCGTCAGATCAGTCGGTACAACTTGAGTGGTCAGGAGGGAAGTGTCGAGTTGGACGCTAGTCAGTTGGCCAAGGGGACCTACGTTTACAGCTTGATGGTGGATGGAAAAGTGTTGTCACAAAAAACGATGGTCGTTCAGTAATTTGGCTTAGTCACAGTATTACAATATTTGATAGTGGAGTAGCTCTCGAACACGGGAGGTACTCCTTTTTCGTGCGTAGTAGCTCGTCGACGCTTTGTGTCTCACCAATGAATTTGGCTTTGATCAGTACTTGCATAAGAATTGAATTCTCACCACTTTTGTGCTGCGAGAAAATGAGCCGTACTCATTTCTTGCCGAAAGAGTAGAAACAAAAATTTGAACACCGCCCATTTACCCGGTCTGGCATGCAGTTGATTGTACAGGTTTTTAAAGGTTACCAGAAAGTAGAGCGACACATTTGGTATGTCATTGCCGCTATGTTTTGTATCCAGATCGTCAACGCTGCCTTTTTTCTCTTACTCAATTATTACATGGTAAATGAAGGCTATGAATATTTAGAAGTAGCAGAAGTCCTGTCTTATCGATTTTTATCGGTTGCTCTTTTTGCTTTTCCATTTGGCTTGTTTATCAAAGGACGTCGATTAAAACCCTTTTTTTGGCTTTGTAGTTTGACCTTTCCCATCTGCTCGTTCTTGGTCATTTATGCGGTCCAACTGCATCAGGTAAGTTTTCTGTACGGAGTGGCAATGCTTTGGGGACTGTCTTTTATCTGTCTGGATATCACTATTTTGCCTTACATCGTTTTGAATGCACGTAAGGAAACGCATTCCGAATCGATTTCCATGAAGTTTCTTACGTTTAGTTTGAGTTTGACGAGTGTGGGGCTGCTCAATTACTTGTTGCATGCCTTTGATCCTGAATTGTTTGATGAAAAAATGGTTTTGCAGCTCATTGCTGGGATGTCGGGTTTGAGTATTTTCTTTGTTTCTAAAATTCATTTCAAGGAGAAGATTTCTGAACGGGTCCCTTTTCGGATGGTGGCCGAAAACTACGATTGGCATTTGATTTTTAGGGCCATTATTCCCACCCTAATTATTGCGATTGGAGCGGGCTTTACCATTCCGGTGATCAATTTATTTTTCTTAAAAGTTCATGGACTTTCCTCGGAGTATTTTTCCATTTTGGGTTCCATTACTTTTGGCTTGGTCATTTTTACCATGATCATGATGCCTTATATCCGTCGGAAATTTGGCTACCGAATCGCCATTATTTACTTTCAAAGTGCTGCCGTTTTGGCGCTTTTCTTGTTGGCCACCACGGAGTATTACAATGATTACAGCTTTGCCCTCTACGTAGCTGCTTTTTTTTACATCATTCGTCAACCGCTGATGAATGCGGCTCAACCCATGTCTTCGGAACTAACGATGTATTATGTAGGCAAACGCAACCAGGAGATCATGAGTGCCCTGAATTCCACCATCTGGTCAGGTAGTTTCTTTTTTTCTACCAAAGCCTTCGCCTATTTGCGTTTGATGGAACTGCGCTACGTGAGTATCTTTCTGATTACCGTTGTCTTTTACATGATTGGTGTCATTTGGTATGCTTTGTTGGTTCGAGATTTTGAGCGACGGACCGGACAGACGGGGCGCGTGATTGATGATGATCAATAGCAATCGTTTGGAACTACAGCCATATTCATTTTTTCCTGGCAAGTCTTTGAATCTAAAATAGATTTTGTAAATTAAGTTTTGATGTTTTTCTGGAGAAAAAAACCTGAAATTAAAGCCCTGGAAATCCGGGATGATAACTTCAAAGCGCTGGTGCTGGAAGCAGAAAAGCCAGTATTGCTTGACTTTTGGGCACCCTGGTGTGGCCCCTGCAGAGTAGTCGGGCCCATCATCGACGAATTGGCAGCGGACTTCGAGGGAAGGGCCGTGATTGGTAAAGTCAACGTAGACCAAAATCCTGGCCTAGCGAATCATTTCCGGATCAAAAACATTCCTGCACTATTGTTTTTTCACCACGGTCAACTAAAAGAGCAATTTAAAGGCCTAATCCCCAAACCCAACCTGGAAGAGATCCTGGAAGAGTACCTTGCAGAAGGAGAGGAAGAATAGTCCTTTCAGAAATAAAACCCACTTATCATGAGATACTTCTTTTTTATTGGCAGTCTTTTGTACTGTTTGTTGGTTCAAGCACAAGAAGACCGACGTCCCATTGCAATCGACGATTACTTCAAATTAAAATCGGTTCGCAATCCACAAATTAGTCCAGACGGAGAATGGGTAGCCTATACGCTGAGGGAAACCAACCTGAAAAAAGATAAATCTGAAACTCGACTTTGGATGATTCCTGCCAAAGGAGGAGCGACCATTCCGATGACCGCAACCGGCTATTCTGCCAGTACACCACGTTGGAGTCCGGATGGACAGTACTTGTCTTTTATGGCTTCTAAAGGCAAGGGATCGAAGACGCAAGTCTGGACTCTGAATCGACTCGGGGGAGAGGCCCAACAGCTCACCAAGATCAAGTATGGAAGTTTGTCGACCTACCAATGGTCGCCAGACGGAAAACGTTTGCTATTAACCATTCGTGATCCCAAACCAGAGGAACTTACTGAAGACAAGGAAGACGATAAGAAACCTAAACCTCACGTCATCGACCGTCTACAATTCAAACGAGATTATGCCGGATACCTGGATCGTAGGAGAACTCATTTGTATGTCTACACTCCTGGTGACAGTACGGCTATTCAAATTACCTCAGGGGATTATGATGATTCGCAGGGCGTCTGGAGCCCAGATAGTCGATCGGTGGCTTTTGTGAGTGATCGTAGCGAAAATCCCGACGGAAGCCGCAATAGTAACATTTGGATCGTTTCGGCAGATAATACCGATCAGGGGAAAACTTTATTGCAAGTGACTCAAAACGAATTAGAGGACTACAGTCCCTCCTGGAGTCCAGATGGGAAGCGATTGGCTTACATCACCGTGACGGCCCCACCCCAAGTGATGTGGTATTCCACCAATCATTTGGCGACCATTGCAGTAGATGGTAGTGCTCCTCGCGTTTTAACTACTGATTTGGATCGAAATATTTCTCGCCCTAAATATTCGGCAGATGGACAAAAAATCTGGTTTATTTTGGAGGATAGTGGGGAAAGTCAGTTGGCATCGATCAGTCCTTCCGGACAATCCCTCAACCGAGCCGTCAAAGGTGCCCTAAGTGTTCGCGATTATGCTTTGCAGGGGGATTTGATCTGTCCATTGCTCAGCACGCCAGATGCCCCTACGGAGATCTATACTTTTCGGCAAAACAATTTGCAAGCCTTAACCAGTGAAAACCAAACCTTACTGGACCAACTTCAATTATCTAAGGTCGAAAACATTCATTTCAAGAGCAAAGATGGAACAGAGATAGAAGGCTTTTTGTACAAGCCATTGGGATACAATGCGGCGATGAAATACCCGACGATTTTGCGGATTCACGGGGGACCAGTTGCTCAATATGAGTTTAGTTTTAGTTTCTGGGCACAGCTGTACGCGGCGAATGGCTACTTGGTTTTGGAGACGAATCCTAGGGGGTCTTCTGGTTATGGTCAGGATTTTTCTCATGCCCTTTTCGCTGATTGGGGCAATCTCGACTATCAGGATGTGATGGCGGGGATAGATGATTTGATTGAAAAGGGAATGGCAGATCCAGACAAACTGGGCGTAGGGGGGTGGTCTTATGGCGGTATCCTTACCAATTATGTGATTACCCAAACGGATCGTTTTAAAGGGGCGGTTTCGGGAGCCAGTGAGGCTTTGTACCGTTCGAATTATGGCCACGATCATTATCAGAAATGGTGGGAAATAGAATTGGGTTTGCCTTGGGAAAATGCAGAGGCTTGGGAACGCATTTCTCCTTTTAACAAAGTGGATAAAATTACTACGCCCACCTTATGGATCGGAGGAGCGCTTGATTGGAATGTTCCCATTCTGAATTCTGAGCAGATGTATCAGGCCATGAAACGTTTGGGAAGAGAAACACAGCTGGTTGTTTATCCCGGCGAGCACCATGGTATTGGCCGACCCAGTTTTCAAAAAGACCGTTTTGAGCGTTACCTGAACTGGTATGATCGCTATGTCAAATAAGGTTATTGGTGAACTTAATCTGCTATTGTCGTTTGTTGGGGAGCTGAAATTTCTTCATTAAAATACTTTTCGATCAACTCATCCAACATTTTCGAAGTTAAGGGTTTATTTCTAAATTCCGAGATGATGTCGATGCGTTCTGCTCTTTCCTTATCGAGTTGATTTGGTGAGGTAGTCAGCATGACAATAATTTTTGCGTCTTGTCCCAGACTAGAAGCCTGATATTCCTCCAAAAAGCCCCAGCCATCTAGTTTGGGCATATTGATATCTAAGAAAATAATATCTGGATTGGGGAATCCCTTTTCTGTGGGGGAGTTGAGGTAGTTCAACGCTGCTTCTCCATCATATTTGAAAATGATGTTCTCACAACAGCCATGATCTTGAATGATAATTCGATGAATGTAGTTTGTAGCCTCATCGTCATCAATTAGCAAAATTGAATTCAGTTTTTTCTTCATGTTGTTTGGATTTTTCGACTTCGAATTTGTTGATGGTAAAGAAAAAAGTACTTCCCACGTTAACTTCCGATTCTACCCAGATGTCACCGCCATGAATATCGACGACTTTTGCGCAATGGGCCAAGCCAATTCCCGTTCCTTCAAATTCATATTTGGAATGGACTCTGTGGAAAATAGAAAAAATCTTGTCTAGATTTTTAGGTTCAATACCAATTCCGTTATCAGCAACTGTAAATAACCAATGGGTTTCTCTTTCAGAGGCATTGATATTGATGATGGGGGTATGATCTGTCGCTTGAAATTTGATTGCATTAGCAATTAAATTGTGAAACAATAACTTTAATTCTGTTGCTATACCTACAATTTCTGGCATTTCTTTCCAGTATATTTTGGCATCGGATTGCTTGATTTCTGCGGCCAACCCCTCTTTTACACTTGCCAGTAGTTGATGGCAATCCACTCGTGTTTTTTCCTTTTCCTTTCCAATAATGGAATAGTCCAATAAATCTTTGATCAGGTCGCGCATTCGTAACGTTGCATTGTCCAGAAATTTCAGCATTTTACTTCCCTGTTCGTCAAAGGCATTTGCATACTTGGATTGAAGTAAATGGACCAAGCTATTGATTGTACGAACAGGCTCTTGTAGATCGTGGGAGGTGATGTACGTCATCTGTTCCAATTCTTTATTCTTTTTCCTGATTTCATTATACGCTTTTTCTAGATTTTTGTTTTTCCTTTCAACGTTTTTATTGGCCTGCCTTAATGATTTTTCAATGGGAACGTAGATGTAGATCACTTCCAGGATTAAAATGACCAGGGAAATGAAAAATAGAAGGTATTCAATGCGCACAATAAATTGAAGTTTTTCATCGGATGCCTGTTCCAGCTTTTTTACAATCCTATCCATTTTGGGGAGATAGTCTTCCTGATTTTGGTTGATGAGGTCTAGGTCAAATTCAAATCGGTCCACTTTTTTCAACTGACTTTCAATCAATTTGATATTTCCGTCAAGTGCTTTTAGAGCCAGTTGGTTTTGGGTGCAAGTAACGGGGTTCACTTTATCAGTATATCTGGTTTTTTGCAGATCAAAATGCGCCGTTTTCCATTGATCGACCAGTTGGTACAATACATCGGGATGATGCTTGTCGTATTGAATTCTGTAGAACTCGGCATTAATTCTCTGACTCAGCATTCGCTGTTTCCCCGCAATATTAATTGTATTCGCATCGTACTTTTTTTGCGAAAGCCAGTATTGAATGAAATACTGGTTGATGGAAAGAACAGTTAAGGTAATAACAATACCAATGATATATCTGCAGTTCATAATCAAGAGTGAAAGTGATCAATTACAAAGCGTACCAGATAATAAATTGATAACATCTTCATCGGGAAAAGTGAAATCCTACCCAACCCGTTGGATAGGTGATTTGCTCTTTTTTCCCTGTTTTGTTTATCTGGACCTTACATTAAGCTAGGAGCTTATTCTGAGTGTGCCTGGCCGTGATATGGGACAACCTTTACCGAGTTTGTGAATGCTCGAATATCGGTATTCCATCTTGATCAATCAGAATTTGAACTACTAACTTAAGGATTTGATAAACAAGGTCAATGCTGGGGAGTCGAACTTTTTCCTTCCTTTTCTACAGTGCATTATTCCTTGAAACATCTAACAAGGTGTAAGGAAAACAATAATCATGCTAAAAATTACACTGAATCATTAACTTAAGGTGAGAATTGTGGATCTGCTTTTTTTATTCTTTCGTTTTTCCAATAAAAACATTAACAAAGGGATGAATTGGATTGCCAGAGGCTCTTCGAAAAGCAACAATTTGTCCTGTATGATAGATCGCATCAGCTAAAGGACCATTGAGGATGTTCCAGAAGGGAAAAGTAGATTTCTTTTCGCCTCTTTGAAACACGATTTCGAAGTTTTCAATTGCTCCAGCTTGGGCCATACGAAGCTGATCACTTGCTTGTTTGATGTTTTCCAGGGTTGCTTTTCGCATTTCCTCATAGGTCATGGGTGCTCGTTGAGCCGGGCGAATATTGGCTTGCTGAGTGACGGCATTTAAAACCGTTTGTGATAAGCCCAATAGATGTTCAAGGGTCTCCTGGGTAGTTTTCCCATCCTCGCTGGGTTTGTATTGAAGATCTTCCGGGCGAAGGTCTTTGCTTGCCCAATAATAGCGATAACCCAAGCCATCGACCATTCTAGCAGCAATATTTTCAGCGGAATAGCTATCAGGGGCTTCGGGGATTTGATGATAAGGGAGTACTTCCACGGGACGGTCTTTATCCATTTCTTGAGCTTGAGCAAATAGAGGAATACTTAGGAAGGACAAGAAAAGGAGGGCAAAGGATCGGTAATTCATAAATAAAGGATTTGTCAAAGAAGGGGTAAATATACTCCTTTCTTCCCTTAAAAAAGGGCTATAACACTAGAGGCCAAGTGTTAAAAAAGAGAATTTTTTGACTGAATTGTCCGCAAAACAGGGTCTTTTTGAAGGTGCAGCTCCCATTCCAACAAAAAACGATGTATTTTTATGTATCCATTTTAGGAGATCATCCGTTAATTAGGATGAAATAAAAGCGACCATGATCGAATGTTCAGGACTACAAATGGTCGTAGTATAAATTGAGTTAGGACAAACTTTGTTGTGAAAATTGAAAGCCTTGACCAGAGAAAAAAGTGCTATTGCGAGCCATCTCTGGGTCAAAATGAAAGACAAAGTTTGGGGTGATGGAGCGTTTGTCAAGCAAGCAAACAGAATTGG